>NZ_LZHM01000052.1:0-865 GCF_001690875.1 Gilliamella sp. wkB18 | reverse complement strand
CAATACCTTTTTGTCAATATGGATACCACCATGCCATATGCCATTGGCACCAAAGGGATAAAAGCCGCTGTTTGCTTCTGATAAGGCTTTATAATAGGCGTCTTGACTTAATTGTTTTTCGCCAACAGGAAAGTTAAAGTCGGTTATTTTTTTTATAGTCATTGTGTTACTTCCTTACAAATTATTCCGAAAAGCTTTTTGAATTGAACGATACATGTTTTCTTAATAACATTTCGAGTTCCGAATCATTGTTATTTAGCTTTGCGGATAAATCATTACTCGCCGCGCCCATCTTCTGCATCACATTACACTTCAGATAGATATTATCTTGGGTGCCCAGTTCAATGCCTTCTTCGCTGATTTTTATGTATGAGCCGCCACACATTAACGTAAGCTGTTCGCTTGCGGTGACAGTGAGCTCACCATCGACACTGTCAATTTTTATATCCTGCTTGGCGGCCATGTTGAGGTTGGCGTTTTGGGCTTGCACTTCAATATCGCCTTGGTTGGCAAACAGTTTCATGCCTGATTTGTGGGCAAATAAGCCCATCGCTTCGCCCGATGAGAGGGTAAGGTTTTTTAAGGCGGCAATGTCAGTTTGGTTTTCACTGGTTAAAGTAACGCTGTTGCCGGTGGAGAGTTGAATGTTTTGCGGACTGGTTAAGGCAATGCCTTCTTGGGCATAGGCAAGTATGCCGCTTTGGGTCAGTTGGCTTAATGTTTTGTTAAGTTGTTCTTGGCTGTCAGTGTCTGCACCGTGGGCTTCAGACTGAGTAGCCGCATTTTGTAGGGCTTTGGCAATGGATAGCGCATTTTCAAGCTGGGTAATAGCCGCTTGCATGTCGAGCTGTTTGCCTTGCGCTTT
>NZ_LZHM01000051.1:0-1100 GCF_001690875.1 Gilliamella sp. wkB18 | reverse complement strand
GATATTGGCAGATTTATAATGCACCATAAAACTATTGATCCATCCCCAAACAAATGTACTTCCTGCACCGGCTCGCATAGGATCTAACATAATATGATCTATCACTTGGTGCGTGCCCGGTTGGCACACCATTAACACGGTTGAACTTAAGGCATTACGTGACATATTATGAATAATAACACCGTGCAAATCGTCCCAATCATATTCTTTTATTCGGCGTTTTTTCGGTTGTAAAAATACCGAAGGGTGATGTAAAAACTTAAAGTTAAAAAAGTAACTTTCATTAACATAGACTTTACCCGTTTTACGATTAAATATAATGGGGCTGCCATAGCGGGAGAATAGATAATGATACAGTTGAGGAATAACATAATACATAGCGGCACAACAGGTAATAAAACCCAAAATTACTACCATATCAATAAATTCTATTTTAGAGTTATCATGGTGTAGCAATAACCAAAGACATCCAATAATAGCTACACACCCACAAATAACACAAAAAAAACAAAGGCAACCATAAAAAATCTGATCATTGTGATCCTGACGAATAAAGGCACAATAGGTATTATTGGCATAACTTAAGCGATCGTCATGCAGGGGCACTAAACGTGGACCTTTATCTAGATCCCCAAACCAACCAAAGATTTGTGGGCGGTATTTTGATGGCATAATTATTCCTTAATCATCTGAGTTATTCCGTTATATGGTGCCGTTGTTTGATTTCGGCGAGCTCTTCTTGCGATGTAGCATTAAATGCTTCGAGCATCCATTCGGGCCAACCTTCACCTTCAATCCTATGGGCTTTAAATTCCGCTTCTTGATCTGACTTATATTCGCCGTCATCGATATTGGCAGATTTATAATGCACCATAAAACTATTGATCCATCCCCAAACAAATGTACTTCCTGCACCGGCTCGCATAGGATCTAACATAATATGATCTATCACTTGGTGCGTGCCCGGTTGGCACACCATTAACACGGTTGAACTTAAGGCATTACGTGACATATTATGAATAATAACACCGTGCAAATCGTCCCAATCATATTCTTTTATTCGGCGTTTTTTCGGTTGTAAAAATACCGAAGGGTGATGT
>NZ_LZHM01000050.1:0-1230 GCF_001690875.1 Gilliamella sp. wkB18 | reverse complement strand
TTTGTGGCTTTAGACACAAATTTTTAAATTAGCGGCACCAATAATTTTATTGATTGCATCTACAGAAATCACCTACGTTCATCATAGTTCGTATAATGTATATTATGTTAAATATAGTGTATGAATTTTTTATTAAAATTAAAGGAACGCCATGTTTTACTTTATCAATTTTATGAGCACTTTCGATTAATTCGATACAATGCTATTTATAAAATTCACAAGCTCTATAATTATAAAACATTAGCCAAATAACTTAGTTAATTATTTGGGTATATTGGGATTGGTTTGATTTCTGTTTTACGTTTTTTAGGTCTGTAATTTGCTAATCTTATAGTAGTTAAATTTTGGATAATATCTCGTCAAAAATGATTAAGTTTACTATTAGAAATAAAATAAACTTTAAATAAATTAATAGTAAAATCAGTTGGATAATATATAGTTCGCCCAAACTATCCCTATAGTTTTAAGTACTTTATCGAGATAATTGGCTAAATTAAATTTATCGTTAAGTTCTAGTTTATCGCAAACACCATCCTCACTTTTTGTAATTAACTTGTTTAGGAATTTCATTAGGATAAACACGGACAAATTAGTTAAAATTTATTCAACTTTATTAGCTAAAGCCAAAAATTCTCTTTTTATAAAGATCTTTAAAACATCTCATTGGCTAATATTTTTTCAGATCTAATATAATGATAGACGAATCAAAATACCAATATTGGGGCTACGTCCATTTACAAAATAGTCTGTAATATCTCGATGAAATGTTTTGTTAGAATTAGGTTTGAAAAGATATTCTGTGTTACCAATTGATGCAGCACATAAGTAGATTATTCAGATAAAATTTTATCTAATTTTTGACGATAAAAAGCAATGATATTCTTAACTTCACATAGCTCAAATCTTTATACCACTCTTCTATTTTAAAAGATCTTACTTCTACTTGAATAAAGCATATAAATTATTTAATTGATTATTATCTTTTTTGATAACAAGTGTTGTTCGTAAGTAACAATATTAAATCCTATGAAATACAAAGTTTAATATAATTTTTTAATACTTATCAAAATATATTTTTCTATAATTATCATAACTATATGATTGCCCAAATAAAGTATAACTACAATTCTTACATAAACCTATTTTTGTTTTATCAATTAGTATACTAGTAAAGTGATCATTATAATTTATTTCATTTGAGATAAATTCTCGGTTTGATTATTAATAAAA
>NZ_LZHM01000049.1:0-79808 GCF_001690875.1 Gilliamella sp. wkB18 | reverse complement strand
GTTTTACCCCATTAAATGGATTAATGATTAGTTGTTTTAAGGGGCATGAATAGATAGCCATAAATCTGGCGTTGAGGATTGTTACATTGATAGCGTGATTGCTTTGTTTTTATTAGAAAACCAAACAGTAAAGGACAATAATCAAATTTATTGTGAATAAACCAATGCAAATGAATGAATATCATGCTGCATAATGTGGGCATTTGATATACTAACAACCGAGACATCCTTACCTATACTACCTTGCTACTTATTTTTATTTAGTTTTGTCATATTTGTCTGTTTTTATCGGTAATTTTAATAATCAATAATGATAATTAAAATTGGGCATGAAAATTACACTATTTTTACATAATTTGCAATATTTAATTAAACTTAATTTATTGAAATTTAAGATAAGCTTAGTGAGTCATGTTTTTTTAGGTTGCTGCTTTTAAGCCCCACTTAAAATTTTATCAATTAAGTGGGATTAGGGTTTTAGCATTAAGATAAAGGGGGGATCCCTGTGTATACAGGGAACACTTCTCTAACTATTGCGATTGCTCGCTCTAATTCGGTTTATCCCTGTGTATACAGGGAATACTTTTGTTCTAAATGGCAAAGAGCATTTCAAATGTTAATCGATGAAGTTTTAAAAGCACTTAATTTATTTATTAAAATACTATTTTCTTCACCAAGTAAATGTATCAATTTTTCAATTAGTTATTTATAGTGTTTTGATTCAATTGTGGTTGGGTAGCTGGTTTTTTCGTTCGTTCAAAAACGATCATTACCACAAAAGCAATAACAGTTAAATAAATAATAAATGTGCCATACGTTGCTAACATATCCACTAGTGAACGCCCTCGCATGGCGATATCTCGAAAAAACCGAAATAACCAAACTAAAGGAAAGGCGTGGCTAATATAGTAAGTCCATATTGGCATAATACCTACAGCCATGGTGGAGCCGCCCATAATGAATCCCGGCGGAACTAAGAAAATCATTTTACTAGCTCCTTCGCCTGGATTATTGGTTTTCCAAGATAATAAAAATCCTAACCAGCCAAATGCAATTCCTGTCATAAACATGCTAGGTACAAATACGAAATAGTTACCATCAAAGCGTAATTGTCCAAATAGCACAAGTACTGCCGTTATTAATGTTAACCCTGTGGTGTAAAATAGTGCATAAGGTATGGTTCTTGCAAGTAGTGCAACAAATCCCCTTTCTAATACGGTATTCCACATGCCTGTTACTTTTAAACGGCCAATAATCATCAACGATGTAAGCCCGTATGTCAGTGAGGAGAAGAAATAAACAAAATAGATAATAGTTGATATGGTTGATGAACTTGCAGGATTAAACATATATCGTGTTTTAAGTTGCATTGGCGATAAAGTCGCTTCAATGCCTTCTTTACTTAGCCCTAATGCGGCAACTTTACCAACACTAAGTTCAGCACCTAGTTCAGGAATATATTCATTAAGGCTTTGTAGCACTTTGGCATTTTGTGCATCATTAGTATCATCAACAAAATAACCTAAGCGAACGGTTTTATCGCCTTTCTTTAAGCTCTTTTCTAATCCTTTAGGAATGTATAAAACACCTAAATTACGATCGTGTGAAACTAGCGCTATTGGATTGACCGGCGCTTTGATTACCTCAGAAACTTCAATATATGGTGAAGTGTTTATTTTACTAATTAATTCTGTGGAATAATTAGAACCGTCTAGGTCAATAACCGCAATTTTACCTTCAAATACTGCGCCATGGCTTAATACAATTGAGAAGATTAGCGAAATAATGGCCGCTAAACCTATCGCAACTTTGTAATATGGGATAAAGTGACCTGACAACATGGCGTCAAGCTCTTCAAGCATAGATTTAATGATGTTTTGCATCATTGTTTAACCTCAATTGTCATACCGGTTAATAGTTTCGGAATAGATTCCATATAAATTCTAACTTGATAAGATGTTAAATCCGCTTGTCCGCGTTCCCGTGTCATGCGTAAATCAGCAAATGATGGCGCAGCTGTCGCAAAGCGGACTTTACCTTTTATTTCTTTATCAAGTGCTATCACATTTGCTTTTACTGTTGTACCTGGTTGATAATCATTAACCATTTTTTCATTTACGTAAATATCAATATATTTACGATCGGTCTCTAACAATACGGCTGGTGCACCTGTTGGTGCTAATTCACCATTTTCAAACATCAATTTTAATACTTTGCCATCTTCAGGAGCCGTTAATGTCAGTCGCTCATAATTGATTTGTAACTGCTTTAAATCAGCTTCACCTTGAGCTAATAAGGCACGTAGCTGTGCTAGCTGATTTTGGCGATTTTGAAGTTTTTGCCGCGCAATAGCAACAGATTGTATTGTCATTCCTGTTGCATTTCTGGTTTGTTCAAATTGGCTAATTTGTTCTGGTGTTGCTCCAATCATTAATGTTGATAATTGGCTTTCAATTTGGGCAACTTGCATTTTGGCAACAGTAAAGGCATTTCGTGCATTATCAAGTTGTGATTGTGAATTGCCACCAGTCTTACGTAATTGGGTTTGACGGGTATACTCTGTGTTAGCTAAATCTCTTGCTGATTTTGCTGCTTCTAAGCTTGCTTTAACTTCTTCAATTTTACGCCAAGTAGATAATTCAGCTAAATTGGTTTCATTTTCGGTGATTTCAATTGCAGCTTGTTCTTGATTTACTGCTGCCTTTTGACTATCAACTAGTGCTTGTAGTCGTTCAATTGCTAGCTTAGTGTCGATATCTTCTAATTGCATTAAAGGATCGCCTTTTTTTACGATTTGTGATTCTTCTACAAATCGTTTAATGACTTTTCCTCCTACATTTTGGAAAGCAACGTTAATTTCATCTGCAGTTAAGACACCTGATTTAATACTCTTAGCAACGGTTACCGCATCATTTCTAGAGCCTAAGAAAATTAATGATGACCCAATAGTTAAAAGCGCCAAAAATATAACAGGGATTTTGATATTTTTTTTCATATATAGCTTATTTTCCATTTAATTAGTCAGCTAAGTATTTTAGTGAAAATAATGAACTTTAATTGATTAAAGTTAGTTATTTTCGTAGTAATTTACGTAGCATCAATATTAAAGATTCTTGCTCTTGTTTGTTTAAAACTTGAGCGAAAGCCTTAATTGATTTAAGGTGATTGGGTAATGCATCTTGAATTAATTTCTCGCCGACTGTGGTTAATGAGATAAGCCGAGAACGACCATCTTCTCCACTTTTTGACATTGCTATTAATGGGTTAGGTGCAGATAGCATACGTTTAACCATAACTGATACTGTCGCAGGTGTTACGCCGATGCGTAATGCCAAATCACTGGCACAAGTTTCACCTTCGGAAAACAGCGACATTAATAAGGCAAACTTTCCTTCGGAAACATCATAGTCTTTCGTTAGTTGAGCGTAAATGTTTGCACGTATTAAATCGGCTGTGGTAATTAGGCTTAATACCAGATCAACGCCAGAAACATCAACGATATCATCATTAAACCTTTGTGCTCGCGCTAAAGTTTCACGAGATGGAAGTGTTCTAGACTTGTAATTCAATGGTTATTACTCAATTTATTTAGTCGGCTAATTATACTATTTAAATTTTTGTTGGCAATAATATTTGGCTAATTGCCATTAAATATTAATAATTTTTATTAATGCATTTATGAATGCTTAATTTAATAAATGTTGAATTTTAATATAATTAACTGTTTTAAAAATAATTATCTTTATTACTACTAAAGTGGTAATCCTTAAGGGTAGTTATATTTTGGTCTAAGTTACATACAATGAGGGGTAATTATAAATTAAATAATTGAAATAAAATAAAATTGGAGCTTTATTATGAGTAAAACCAATCTCGTTATCATTGGTAATGGGATGGTTGGACATCGTTTTATTGAGGAAGTTATCAATAAAATGCAGTCTAATCAGTTCAGTATTACTATCTTTTGTGAAGAACCTCGTCTTGCTTATGATCGTGTTCATCTTTCCTCTTATTTTTCAGATCATACCGCTGATGCGCTTTCTTTAGTTCGTGAAGGGTTATATGAGGAAAACAACATAAATGTACTACTTAATGAACGAGCTATTCTAATTAATCGTCAACGTAAAGAGGTTCACTCTCAGACAGGTAGAATTGTTAGCTATGATAAATTGATTATTGCAACAGGATCTTATGCGTGGGTTCCACCAATTAAAGGTGCAGATGGCTCAAATTGTTTTGTTTATCGAACCATTGAAGATCTTGACGCCATTCGTGAATGTGCTAGCCACTGTAAAACTGGGGCCGTTGTCGGTGGTGGCTTATTGGGGCTTGAAGCAGCTGGCGCATTAAAAAATCTAGGGGTGCAAACACATGTTGTTGAATTTGCTCCTGTTTTGATGGCTGAGCAACTTGACGCAATGGGAGGCGAGCAATTACGCCGAAAAATTGAAAGCATGGGGGTTGGTGTTCATACAAGTAAAAATACTCAAGAAATTATTCATACACCATCGGGTAAAATGATGCAATTTGCTGATGGAACATCACTCGAAATTGATTTTATTGTTTTCTCAACAGGCATTCGACCTAACGATCAGCTTGCTAAAGCGTGTCAGCTTGAAATAGGTCCACGTGGTGGAATTGTGGTTAATAATTATTGTCAAACTTCTGATCCTGATATTTACGCAATAGGTGAGTGTGCCTGTTGGCAAAGTAAAGTATTTGGTTTAGTTGCGCCAGGATATAAAATGGCACAGGTTGCTTTAGCGCATTTAATTGGTGAGCAAACTCCATTTGAAGGCGCTGATATGAGCGCTAAATTAAAGTTAATGGGAGTCGATGTTGGTAGTATTGGCGATGCTAAAGGAAAAACGTTAGGTAGTCGCAGCTATGTTTATTTAGATGAAACTGTTCCAGTTTATAAAAAATTAGTTGTCTCTCAAGATAATAAAAAATTATTAGGGGCTGTGCTAGTTGGCGATACTGCTGATTATAGTAATTTATTACAATTGATGTTGAATGAAATGGATCTTCCAGAACATCCAGATACATTAATTTTACCTGCCCACGCTGGTGCTAAACCTGCTATGGGGGTTGAAGCGTTACCAGATTCTGCCCAAATTTGTTCATGTTTTGATGTAACAAAAGCGAAAATTATTAATGCTATTCATTCTGGTTGTCATACTGTTGCGGCAATTAAGGCAGAAACCAAAGCCGGTACAGGATGCGGTGGCTGTATTCCATTGGTTACCCAGCTGTTAAACTCCGAATTAGCCAAACAAGGTATTGAAGTGAGCCATGCGTTATGTGAGCATTTCAAATACTCACGTCAAGAGCTATACCATTTAATTCGTGTAGAAGGATTAAAATCATTTAACCAAGTAATTCAAAAATATGGTACGGGCTATGGATGCGAAGTTTGTAAACCAACGGTTGCTTCTTTATTAGCGTCTTGTTGGAATGATTATATTCTTAAACAAGATTTAGTTCCGTTGCAAGATAGTAACGATATTTTTCTTGGTAATATTCAGAAAAATGGTACTTATTCGGTCATTCCTCGTAGTGCGGGGGGAGAGATTACCCCTGAAGGTTTAATCGCTGTTGGTCGCATCGCTAAAAAATATCAGCTCTATACAAAAATTACAGGATCGCAACGTATTGGATTATTTGGTGCCCAAAAAGCTGATCTGCCAGCTATTTGGAAAGAGCTCATCGATGCTGGTTTTGAAAGTGGATATGCTTATGCTAAAGCACTAAGAATGGCTAAAACTTGCGTAGGTAGCACTTGGTGCCGGTTTGGTGTCGGTGATAGTGTCGGTTTTGGGGTAGAACTTGAAAATCGTTATAAAGGTATTCGAGCTCCGCATAAATTTAAATTAGGTGTTTCTGGTTGTACCCGAGAATGTGCGGAGGCACAAGGTAAAGATATTGGTGTTATCGCAACTGAAAAAGGTTGGAACCTTTATGTATGCGGTAATGGTGGTATGAAACCACGCCACGCCGATTTGCTTGCTGCTGATCTTGATAGACAAACATTAATTAAATATCTTGACCGTTTTATTATGTTCTATATTCGTACTGCTGATAAATTACAACGGACCTCCGTTTGGCTTGAAAATATGGAAGGGGGAATTGATTATTTACGTAGTGTAATTATCGACAATAAATTAGGAATTAATGATGAACTAGAGAGTGAAATGGCACGCCTGCGTAAATTGATGGTATGTGAATGGAAAGAAACGGTCGAGCATCCAGAAAACCAAAAACGATTTACTCACTTTATTAATAGTAATCAGCGCGATGAAAATGTCCAATTTATACCTGAGCGCGATCAGCATCGACCAGCGACAGCGGAAGAACGTAAAGCAATGTTAGGAGGACAATAATATGAGTCAATGGGTAACTGTTTGTAAACTTGATGATATTTTACCCCAAACTGGAGTATGTGCACTTGTTGGGGGGGAACATGTAGCAGTTTTTCGTCCTTATGATACTGCTGAACTTTATGCAATTAGTAATATTGATCCCTTTGCACAAGCAAGTGTTTTGTCTCAAGGTATTATTGGGCAGCATGAAAATGAGCTGTATGTCGCAAGTCCATTAAAAAAACAACGCTTTCGCTTAAAAGATGGTTATTGTTTGGATGATGTCCAATATTCTATTGCAAATTATGAAGTAAAAGTAAATGAAGATGGTTTTGTTGAAGTAAAATCATTACATTAAAGCAATTTTTAAGGTTTAAATAGTTATGTATACCGATACAATTAATAAATGTGCTGCTAATGCAGCACGCATTGTTCGTTTAGCCAAAATTAACCCTATAGGTTTTTGGTTAAGTTCTGCTATGGCTGGGGCTTATGTTGGGCTTGGTATTATTTTAATTTTTACGTTAGGTAATTTGTTTGAGCCGTCGTTAAGACCTTTGGTGATGGGGGCTACATTTGGCATTGCGTTAACTTTAGTGGTGATTGCTGGATCTGAACTTTTTACTGGGCACACTATGTTTTTAACCTTTGGGGTAAAGTGTAAAAAAATTACCCATAAGCAGATGTGGTTAGTATTACCACAAACGTGGTTTGCAAATTTATTAGGATCTGTTTTTGTTGCTGTATTATATTGTTATGCGGCAACTCCATTATTATCAGTAGATACTAGCTTAGTGCATGGTGCTGCATTAGCCAAAACCACTGCCCCCGCTGTAGCACTGTTTTTTCGTGGAATTTTGTGCAACTGGCTTGTTTGTTTAGCAATTTGGATGGCAAATCGAGTTGAAGGAACAGCAAAATTTATCGCTATTTGGTGGTGTTTACTCGCTTTTATTGCCTGTGGTTATGAGCATTCTGTTGCCAATATGACATTATTTTCACTTTCATGGTTCGGTAATCATAATGAAGCTTATACTTTAGTTGGTATTGGTCATAACTTATTTTGGGTATCGTTAGGTAATATTGTGTCGGGTGCTGTCTTTATGGGATTAGGATACTGGTATTCTACGCCTAAAACTGAGAGACCCTAATTTGGATGAAATTCAAAAAGGATAAATATTGAGGTTTTATGGATTATTTTCCACTATTTTGTAAGTTAGAAGGTCGAGAATGCCTACTTGTTGGCGGTGGTGAAATTGCCGAGCGAAAAGCTCGGCTACTACTTGAAGCTGGCGCAAGGTTAACAGTTAATGCGTTTGAATTCAATCAGCAATTCTTGTGCTGGCAGGAACAAAAACAATTAGTGTTACAGCAAGGTGAATTCAATGCACAGTTGCTTGACAATAAATGGTTAGTTATTGCGGCAACTGATTGCCATAAAACGAATCAAACTGTTAGTGTTGAAGCAGAAAATCGCCGTATTTTTTGTAATGTTGTTGATTCTCCTAAAGATGCTAGCTTTATTATGCCTTCAATTATTGACCGTTCACCAATAATGGTTGCCGTGTCATCAGCAGGGCATGCACCGGTTTTAGCACGTTTATTGCGAGAAAAACTGGAATCGATCTTACCTCAGCATTTAGGAAGATTAGCTCAGTATGCTGGTTATTTGCGTAATAAAGCGAAACAAACCTATAAAACACTTAACGAGCGCCGCCGTTTTTGGGAAAAACTTTTCACCCATGATAGGCTAGCACAAGCGATTGCTAATAATGATTCAGAGCAAGTTGAAATGTTAACGGATGAATTATTTAATTTATCACTTGATCACCGTGGCGAGGTTGTTTTAGTTGGAGCTGGTCCTGGCGATGCTAGTTTACTGACTTTAAAGGGATTACAGCAAATTCAACAAGCCGATATTATTGTTTATGATCGCTTAGTTTCAGATGAGATTATGAATCTCGCCAGACGTGATGCCCAACGTATCTTTGTTGGTAAACGGGCGGGGTATCACTGTGTTCCTCAAGAACAAATTAATGAAATCTTGTTAGAACAAGCTCAAAAGGGGTTACGTGTTGTTAGGTTAAAAGGTGGTGATCCCTTTATTTTCGGAAGAGGAGGGGAAGAGCTAGAAACTTTATTTAATGCTGGTATCCCATTTTCTGTCGTTCCTGGAATAACCGCAGCTTCAGGGTGTTCAGCTTATAGTGGCATCCCTTTAACACATCGTGATTATGCGCATAGCGTTCGTTTGATAACTGGGCATTTGAAAGATGGAAGCCATCTTGATTGGCAAAGTTTAGCAGCCGAAAAGCAGACGTTGGTTTTTTATATGGGGCTTTCACAAGCGGAAAATATTAGCCAACAATTAATTAAATATGGTATGAAAGCAAATACTCCTGTGGCGATTGTTGAGGATGGAACAAGCACTAAACAAAAAGTAATTACAGGTTTGTTGGGGGATTTAACCACATTAGCTTTACAATCATGTAGCCCAAGTTTAATTATTATTGGACCTGTGGTTGCTTTACGTGAAAAACTAAATTGGTTTTCTAATCATTAATATAAATAGGCAAGTAAATTGCATTTGTGAATAATAACTTGCCTGTTATTTAATAAGTTATTTGTTTAATTTTTTAGATATGCCGATATAAAACATAAAGGTGAGCCTATTTTTGCTCACTGCTAGCTTTTAATCTACAACCCATAAGTCTACCTAGATTAAATCTAGATTGTTGATGCTTAATCAATAAAATTATTCTTTATTTTGTAAATACCATATGGTCATTTCCATTCGCGATTTAAAATTTAATTTTTTAAATATGCTTTTTATATGTACTTTTACTGTACTTTCAACAATATTTAACTCTCTAGCAATTAATTTATTAGAAAGTCCTTGTACTAGTAGGTTAAATATTTCATGTTCTCTAGGGGTCAGTAAGTTTACATCATGAATTTGCTTGGTTGTCGGTTCTTTACCATTGCGCATGTAGTTTAGAATAATGTGAGAAATTGCTTCGTCCATAATGATTTTTCCTTCCGCAATATCTTTTAATGCTTTGAGAAAATCTTCTGGCTCCATGTCTTTTAATAAATAACCATCGGCACCATTTTTTATTGCGGCGATAATATCCTCTTTGGCATCTGATACCGTAAACATTATGATTCGGCTTGAAATATTTTTTTCGCGCAAATAGCGTAGTATTTCTAATCCATTGATATCATGGATATTGATATCGAGTAAGATGATATCTGGATCGAGTTTTTCCGCTAATTTAATCCCTTCTGTTCCTGATCCTGTTTCTCCGATAACTTCAAAATGGTTAATAGTATTAATTAGTTGTTTTACACCATTTCTTAGCATTGGGTGATCATCAATAAGTAGTATTGAGTTTTTTATTTGTTCCATTGATTACTCTTCTATTGTCTTGACGGGAATAGTTTTATTGGCTTTAAATATTACCATGACTTGTGTTCCTTTTTGTGGTTCAGTGTTTATAGTCAAATTGCCATTTAGAATTTCAGCTCTATCTCGCATAATCACTATTCCATAATGGTTGTCCTGTTTTATATTCGGTTGAAAACCAATGCCATTATCGCTTATGCTGATAGTAATGAGCTGGTTATCATCAATAGTTAGGCTGATGATAACTTGTGAAGCTTTGGCATGTTTGTAGACATTATTTAGTGCTTCTCGAATAAATTGTAATAAATGAAAAGCATGTTTGCTTTTTATAATATTGAGCGGTAGTTGATATTCAAGTTGAATGTTAAATTTTAATTTTTGGTTAAATTCTTCTATTAACTCCATTAAACTAGCATAAAAACCAGTTTGATTAAGACGTAAACGAAAAGAGGTGATTAATTCTCTTAATTGAGAATAAGTAATGTTGACTTCTTTACGCATTGTTGCCAATAAATCAATGCTACTTTGTGAGGTCAAATCAGATTGCATTTGCAAACAACTTAAATGTATCTTTAGACAAGATAATGATTGGGCAATTGAATCGTGTAATTCTCTTGCCATTGCCGAGCGTTCTTTCATTAATAAGTACTGTTTTTGTTGCTCTATTTGTTTATCAAGCATTATTGCAGTAGTCATTTGCTCGATAAGCCCTGTAACCAAATTTTCTTGCTCATCGCTAAGTGTTATGTCTGTTGGTTGAATAGCAAATAATATGCCATATTTTTCGCCATTGTCTTGTAGATACCAATAACGTTGAAATCCATTTTGTTGGTAAGACTTTGAGCCTATTAAACAGGCACAACAATTTGGATTTTGGCAATAGGGTAATTTGTGTTCGTTACCGTAACTAATTTGTTGATAATAGTCAGGATAATCTGATTCATAAAAGCGAATTTGAAATTGAGTCAGTGGCACAAGCTCTTCCAATTGACGTAATACGATCAGAAAACGTTCACATAAGGGCTCTGATGTATGGAGTTGCTTGGTTGCTTGATATTGAAATGAGATGATTTTATTTGTTTGTTGCAACTTAGCTGTTTTTTCAGTAACACGTTCTTCAAGTAATAAATATTGTGATTCGATTTGATCGGACATGTTGTTTAACGCTAATCCTAATAAATCAAACTCATTTTTTATTGAGCGAACCGTAAAACGTTCACTAAAATTATGTTTTGAAATGGCTTCTGCCATGTTAATGAGTTTACGCCAAGGTACAAGAAGATAACGACGTAAATAGTAGAGTTGAGCAAGAAGAAATATCACAATAATTATGATAAATAATTGTTGTAATAAGGATATATAATGAATTTGACTTTCAGTTTTCTGATCAATTTTATGCACTAAATAATTGGCTCGGAAAACAAATTGCTCAATATCAGTTTTTATCTCATCAATTTTTTTTGCTTGTTGAATTTTTACCGTAGTGTGAGTTTCCCATTCATCCTTTAATTGATTGAATTCATCAATTAAATTATAACGTTTAAAAAGTGCTAAATGTTGTTTTGAGGAAGTTATATCGTTAAAAATATTCAATTGATAATCATCTTGTTTATTTAAAGGCACCTTCGATAAAAGTTGATAACTCTTCATGCGAATTAATCCTAATTGATTAATCATATAAGCACTACCTTTGGTGTCATTGGCTTCCTGAATAGATAATGATAATGCAACTAAGGCAATGGCACCTAAAAAAAACATTAGTAATGATAAACGATTAATAATAGAAGCATGATAGCGAGTTTTATTTTTGGTTATTTTAGCACTCAGCATATTATTATAATAAATTGATAGATAAATAATGATTTATCTATATTGTAACGTTAAAACGATATCTTGCTGATCTTTTTTGTAACTTTTTGCATTCTTTTAGTAAAGACTGCTTGCAACAAGGATAAATTTTGCGTAAAATTCACGCCCTATAAGATTAATCAATGCAGGCATATACGTTAAATCAGGAATGGTCTGCTTTTTATTGCGGAGTTAAGTATGTACGCAGTTTTCCAAAGTGGTGGCAAACAACACCGAGTTAGCGAAGGGCAAGTCGTTCGCTTGGAAAAAATTGAAGTCGAAACAGGCTCAGAAGTTGTTTTCGATAAAGTTTTAATGGTAGCAAATGGTGAAGACATCAAAGTTGGTGCTCCGTTTGTTGAAGGTGCAACAATTAAAGCAGAAATTGTTGAGCACGGTCGTGGCGATAAAGTGAAAATTGTTAAATTCCGTCGTCGTAAACACTATCGTAAACAACAAGGTCACCGTCAGTGGTTTACTGATGTGAAGATCACTGCAATCGCTTAATAGGAGTATCGAACAATGGCACATAAGAAGGCTGGTGGTTCATCACGCAATGGTCGTGATTCCCAGAGTAAACGTTTAGGTGTTAAACGTTATGGTTCTCAAGAAGTTCTTGCTGGCAATATTTTAGTTCGTCAACGTGGAACTCAATTTCACCCAGGCACTAATGTAGGTTGTGGTCGTGACCATACCTTATTTGCTTTAATTGATGGGCAAGTAAAATTTGAAGTTAAAGGACCTAAAAATCGTCGCTATGTTAGCGTTATTGCTAATAGCTAATTAAAAACGATTTAATAGTTATGGAAGCCTCACAGTTATTGTGGGGCTTTTTTCATTTCTTGAATGTATATTGTTTATTATGATAAAACAGCAGAATGTTAAATTAGGTTTTACGTTAGCCATGTTAACCGCAATTTTGTGGGGATTAGTACCGATTGCAATGAAATATGCATTGGTAGTTATTGATCCATTAACTTTGGCGTGGTCTCGGTTGGCAATTTCTGCTGTTGGTATTACGTTATGGTTAGCTTATAAAAAACAATTTCCTAATTTATTGATGTTTAAAAAACGTCGACGTTTTATCTTGCTCATGATCGCTGGATTTGGTTTACTCGGTAATTTTGCACTATTTGCAAGTGCAGTTCAGTACCTTTCAGCAACGACCTCCCAAGTTGTTGGTCAAATGGGAATTGTGATATTTATGATTTCAAGCGCTTTTGTTTTTAAAGAGCGGTTGAGACCAACACAGATAATTGGTATTTCTGTATTGTTAATTGGTCTAGGACTATTTTTTAATAAAAATATTACTGTTCTTTTTGCTAATATGTCTACTTATGGCATTGGTGTCTGGCTGACTTTACTTGCTTCAATTTCATGGGCAGGTTATGCATTAGCCCAAAAAGTGTTATTACGGAAATTAGCTGCAGAGCAGCTACTTTGGTTAATTTATCTTATTTGTACTGTATTTTTATGGCCATTTGCATCGCCAACAAAAATAGCTAATGCCGATATAACTCAATTAGTTGCTATTATCTTTTGTGGTTTAAATACCATTATTGCTTATGGCGCATTAGTGATGGCAATGGAGCGTTGGCAAGCAGCACAAGTTAGTGCTATTACAACACTAACCCCATTGTTTGCATTAATTTTTTCAGATATGTTCGCTGTAATTTGGCCAGAAAAATTTGCTATGCAATATTTAAATATTTTGGGTTATATTGGCGCAGTGTCAGTAGTTGCTGGTGCGATGTTCGCAACAATTGGGCATTATTTATGGCATCCAAGAAAAGGCTGGCTGATTAACCAGAAGAAAGAGGAAAAATAATGAAATTTGTAGATGAAGCTTCAATCCGAGTCGAGGCCGGTGATGGAGGTAATGGCTGTGTTGGTTTTCGTCGTGAAAAGTATATTCCAAAAGGCGGTCCTGATGGCGGTGATGGTGGCGATGGTGGCGATGTATTTTTTATTGCTGATGAGAATCTCAATACGTTGGTTGATTTCCAGTTTGAAAAGAACTATCGGGCTGAACGAGGTCAAAATGGACAAGGTTCTGATTGTACCGGTAAACGAGGAAAAGATATCACTGTTAAAGTGCCTGTAGGGACACGAATTACCGACAAATATACTGGTGAAGTTATTGGTGATTTAATTCATCACCAGCAAAAAGTATTGGTTGCTAAAGGTGGTTTTCATGGGCTTGGAAATGCTCGTTTTAAATCTTCAGTAAATCGCGCTCCAAGGCAAAAAACAGATGGTACACCGGGTGAAAAACGTGATGTTTTGTTAGAGTTATTATTGCTTGCTGATGTGGGTATGTTAGGGTTACCAAATGCCGGTAAGTCAACATTTATTCGCGCTGTTTCAGCGGCGAAGCCGAAAGTGGCGGACTATCCTTTTACAACATTAGTACCAAGTTTAGGCGTTGTCAGAATGGATAACGAACAAAGTTTTGTTGTTGCTGATATTCCTGGTTTGATTGAGGGGGCTTCAGAAGGTGCAGGGCTTGGTATTCGTTTTTTAAAGCATCTTGAGCGTTGCCGTGTTTTGGTCCATTTAATTGATATAGCCCCTTTTGATGGATCTGATCCTATTGAGAATGCAAAAGTAATTATCCAAGAGCTGCATCAGTATAGTGAAAAACTAGCAAATAAACCGCGTTGGTTAGTGTTTAACAAAGTGGATGTATTAGGTGAAGAAGAAAGTTTAAAGCGTGCTGCTGAAATTGCTAATGCATTAAATTGGGATGATAAATATTATACTATTTCTGCAATTAATCATGAGGGTGTTAAGACTTTGTGTTGGGATTTAATGGAATATATTAATGCTCATCCTCGCGAAATGGAACAGGAAGAGTCATCTTCTGAAAAAGTTGAGTTTATGTGGGATGATTATCATCAACAAGTGATAGATGAGACTTTTGACAGTGATTTTGATGACTGGGATGAGAGCAAAGAAGAAGGTGTTGAATTTATTTATCAAAAATAAAACTTTCATTGTATTTTAGTATTAATTTTTTCAATTACTAAATGTAGTTTCCTAAAAAGCAGGGCAAAGTCCTGCTCATTTCTATTATTTTTCAATTAAAGTATTTTTTATTTTGATGATATCTTTTAATGTTTTCTTTTATTTACTTAATTTAATGATATAAAAATGCTTGCTTTTATTAATGAGAATGATTATCATTATTTTGCTATTTGATGGAAGATCGAAAGACTTCTCAAAAAGCATGACATTGCTCACATTGCTTCCAATGTTTGCCAGTTTAGGGATGCTAAGCTGGCTTTTTTATTTTTAAAGATATAAGGCATTTTTTCTAATGACAAGTTGATCGTCAATAACCATTTTCCAAACGCCATCTTCAAAATACGGCACTTTTGAAACCACAAAAACAGTATTCAGACCTGAAACACTAACTTTGAAATCGTTGCCAATAAATTCAAATATAGGAGCTTGGATTGTTTTTGAGACAGTATCTTTTTTGTATTTATAGTTAATTTTAGCATCAGATGTTATGGTGATAGCCATATATTCACCTTGCCATGTTCCAATATAACTTTTCTTTTCAGAAGGAATCGCTTTTAACCCATCACATGCAGTAATTAATGTTGCAACAATAGCCAATAAATAAAACTGTTTAATTTGTGAGATTATAAAATGCATTTGATAACTCCTTTAAATTTTGTTAAGGAAAAACTCACTGGGTAATATCAAATAAGATTAATAATGCTGCACTGCCGCCAAACTCTTTCGGTGCTTGATGAAAACAAATAATATCTGGATGTTGAGCTAACCACATAGGTATTTGTTTTTTTAAAATATTTTTACCATGCCCATACATGATGCAAGCACAATATGCTCTTTCCCTCAAACAAGCAGTGATGAGTGCTGCAATTTCTTTTTTGGCTTCTTGCTGAGTTAATCCATGTAAATCTAAAAAAAGTTCTGGTTCGTAAAAACCACGACGCAACTTTTTGATTTCATAGGGATCAGCATCATTTCTACTATAACGAATGGGATCTTCATGTAATAAAGGCTGATAATCATCAGAAAAATAAAATTCAGTATTAATTTCTTCAGTCTGCTGTTTTTGTTTATCGATAGCTTTTTGAGCAGATTTTTTGGGTTTAAAGATAACAGTATCTTGTTTTAATTTTTTAGTATCTCCAATACTATTTTTAAACAATTTTATGTCATCATAGCTTAATTTAAATTTATCAGACATTAATTATCACTCAGGGTAAACCTTTTCTTTATATTCACATAAATCTTCAATTACACACGCACCGCATCGAGGTTTTCTAGCAACACATGTGTAACGCCCATGTAAAATTAACCAATGGTGGCAATTTATTTTATATGCTTTTGGCACGACCTTAAGTAATTTTTCTTCAACAGCTTCAACTGTTTTACCTGGAGCAAAACCAGTTCGATTGCTGACTCTGAATATATGAGTATCAACAGCAATGGTAGGCCAACCAAAAGCAGTGTTTAATACTACATTAGCAGTTTTTCGTCCAACGCCAGGAAGTTCAATAAGTGCATCGAAATTTTCTGGTACTTCTCCTTGGTATTTGTCGACTAAAATTTGACACGTTTTAATAATATTTTCTGCTTTGCTATTATAAAGACCAATTGTGCGTATATAGCTTTTTAACTTATCTACACCAAGCATCAAAATTTTTTCAGCAGTATTGGCAATAGCAAAAAGTGGTTTAGTTGCTTTATTTACGCTAACATCAGTCGCTTGTGCAGAAAGTACCACGGCAATAAGTAATTCAAATGGTGTTTGGTAAATAAGTTCTGTAGTTGGATCTTTAATATGATCTTTTAGTCTTTCTAAAATTTGAATTCGAGTTGTTTGTTTCACAAAGAATGATAATTAAAATAGGCATGCTTTGTATTATATACTTTATTTGTATGATTTACATTTGTTTAATTTAAAACTTATATTTTTCCTTATTTTAAAATTTGTTAATCAATTTAGCCATAATTTTTTTAAATATTCTTGTTTTATAATTGAAAGGCTATTTTAATTTCCTACTTGTATATATTCATAGATCATCGTCTTTTTAGCATGTTGATTTTATGATAAGCTAGTTTACTATTTTATTTCTATAAACAGGGTTTTTTACAGATATGTCCTTACCAATGATTATCACCTTTTCTGTATATATTTTAGGCATGATTGCAATCGGTTTCTTTGCATTTCGATCAACACAAAATTTTGGTGATTATATTTTAGGTGGGCGTCGTATCGGTAGTGTTGTAACAGCACTTTCAGCTGGCGCATCAGATATGAGTGGTTGGCTATTAATGGGATTACCTGGTGCTGTTTTTTTGTTTGGTATCTCACAAAGTTGGATTGCAATAGGATTGATTATTGGCGCTTATTTAAATTGGTTACTCATTGCTGGGCGGTTACGCGTTTTTACTGAAATCAATCATAATTCATTAACTTTACCCGATTATTTTGCTCGTCGATTTGATGATAAAAGCTCACTTTTACGCATTATTTCAGCTGTCATTATTCTAATATTTTTTACTATTTATTGTGCTTCTGGTGTAGTTGCGGGCGCAAAGTTGTTTGAGAGTACATTTGGTATGAGCTATGGCTGGGCGATGTTAGCGGGTGCAGGTGCAACAATTGCCTATACGTTTATCGGTGGTTTTTTAGCAGTAAGCTGGACTGATACTATTCAAGCCAGTTTAATGATGTTTGCTCTCATTTTAACGCCAATTATGGTTATGGTGAATTCTGGTGGGCTTTCTGATGCATTGACATATATTGAATCGCTCAATTCAGATTATATTAATTTATTTGCTCATATGGATTTTATTGCCATTATTTCATTATTAGGTTGGGGGCTTGGATATTTTGGGCAACCTCATATTTTAGCCAGATTTATGGCTGCTGATTCACACGAAGTAATGAAAAATGCTCGACGGATTAGTATGACATGGATGATTTTGTGTTTAGTTGGAGCAATCACGGTTGGTTTTTTTGGTATAGCCTTTTTTGCTAATCATCCTGATTTAGCTTACTTGATTAACGATGGAAAGCATGAACGTATTTTTATTGAATTATCGAAATTACTTTTTAATCCTTGGATTGCCGGTGTTTTGTTGGCCGCCATTTTAGCAGCGGTCATGAGCACATTAAGTTGTCAGTTATTAGTTTGCTCAAGTGCTCTAACGGAAGATTTTTATCGTGCGTTTCTTAGACCAAAAGCAAAACAGAAGGAACTAGTTTGGGTTGGTCGTATAATGGTGCTACTAGTTTCAGTTATTGCTATTTTATTAGCTATTAACCCAAATAATAGTGTGCTTGATTTAGTGAGCCATGCTTGGGCTGGATTTGGGGCTGCGTTTGGTCCTATAATCGTATTTTCTGTTTTTTGGTCGCGTATGACACGTAATGGAGCACTAGCTGGAATGATAACGGGTACAGTAACTGTGTTGCTATGGATTAATTTTAATTGGTTTAATCTTTATTCTCTTATCCCTGGATTTTTATTTGCTTCTATAGCTATTATTATTTTTAGTCTTTTTGATAAAAAGCCAAACGAAATAGTAGCAGATCATTTTAAACAAGCGTATAAACGCTATCACAACAAAATAAATTAGAATAAATTTTATTTAAACTAGAATATAAATGTAATAAATTTAATAGGTAAAATATCATGACAAAAAATGTGATCAAACAACTACAAGAACGTGGGCTGATTGCTCAGCTTACTGATGAAAAAGCACTAATAGAACAAATTGAACAAAATCCTATTGCGCTTTATTGTGGTTTTGATCCTACTGCCGATAGTTTGCATCTTGGTCATTTAGTGCCATTACTTTGCTTAAAACGTTTTCAGTTAGCTGGTCATAAACCTGTTGCGCTTGTAGGGGGGGCAACAGGATTAATTGGTGATCCAAGTTTTAAAGCTGTTGAACGAAAACTTAATACTGAGGAAACAGTTATTGAGTGGAGTGAAAAGATTAAACAACAAGTATCACCATTTTTAGATTTTAATTGTGGTGAAAATTCAGCGATTGTGGCTAATAACTATGATTGGTTTAGCGGTATGAATGTGCTGACCTTTTTACGTGATGTCGGCAAGTATTTTTCAGTTAATTCGATGATCAATAAAGAGTCAGTGAAACAGCGTATTGATCGTGATGAGGTGGGTATTTCATTTACTGAATTTTCTTATAGCTTATTACAGTCTTATGATTTTGCCTGTTTAAATAAATCGCATGATGTTGTGTTACAAATTGGTGGTTCTGATCAGTGGGGGAATATTACGGCAGGTATTGATTTAACTCGCCGTTTACATCAAAAACAAGTTTATGGTTTGACTGTACCGTTAATCACTAAATCAGATGGTACTAAATTTGGTAAAACAGAAAGTGGTGCAGTATGGCTTGATCCTAAAAAGACAAGTCCTTATAAATTCTATCAATTCTGGATAAATACTGCTGATGCTGATGTTTATCGATTCTTAAAATTTTTCACATTTATGCCTCTAAGTGAAATTGATGCATTGGAAGAAGAAGATAAAAATAGTGGTGTTGCACCACGAGCTCAATATGTACTAGCGGAACAAGTTACTCGCCTAGTTCATGGTGAAGAAGGGCTTGTTGCGGCAAAACGTATTACAGAAAGTCTATTCTCTGGCAAATTAACTGACTTATCTGAAGCTGATTTTGAGCAGTTAGCTCAAGATGGCATGCCAACATTAGTTGTTGAAAGTAATGTTGATTTACAACAAGCTATTGTTAATGCACAGTTTGCTCCGTCAAGAGGTCAGGCTAGAACGATGATCGAATCCAATGCTATTTCAATTAATGGTGAACGTAACACAACAACTGATTACCGTTTTTTAGATAGTGATAAGCTTTTTAATCGTTATACTTTGCTTCGTCGTGGTAAAAAATATTACTGCTTGTTAATTTGGAGTTAATCTAATGAAAAATATTTTATCGATTCAGTCTCATGTTGTATTTGGTCATGCAGGAAATAGTGCGGCAGTATTTCCTATGCGTCGTTTAGGTGTTAATGTTTGGCCTTTAAACACCGTACAATTTTCTAACCATACTCAATATCGCCAATGGACTGGAACGGTAATGTCAGCATCTCATTTAACAGAGATCGCAGATGGAATTAATCAAATTGATGAACTAAAACGTTGTGATGCGGTGTTAAGTGGCTATATGGGATCACCAGAGCAAGGCAATGCTATTATCGAGATTGTTAAAAAGGTAAAAGCTGTTAATCCAGATGCGATTTATTTTTGTGATCCTGTAATGGGGCATCCTGAAAAAGGTTGTTTTGTTGCGCCTGGTGTAGCAGAGTTTTTATGTAATACCGCTTTGCCAATGGCCGATATGATGGCACCGAATATTTTAGAACTTGAAGAACTAAATAGTAAACAACGTATCAATAATGTTGAAGAAGCAATATTAGCTTGTAGGGAATTATGTAAAAAAGGTCCAAAAGTAATTTTAGTTAAACATTTAAGCCGTGCAGGATATAAAAATGATCGTTTTGAAATGTTGCTTGTAACTAAAGACGAAGCTTGGCATATTGACCGACCATTAGTTGATTTTGGCGTAAGGCAGCCAGTTGGCGTTGGTGATATGACCAGTGGA
Organism: Gilliamella sp. wkB18; assembly: GCF_001690875.1. Lineage (NCBI taxonomy): Bacteria > Pseudomonadati > Pseudomonadota > Gammaproteobacteria > Orbales > Orbaceae > Gilliamella > Gilliamella sp. wkB18. The sequence goes on along the minus strand of NZ_LZHM01000049.1, from coordinate 59,549 downwards.
CTATTTTTAGCTAATATTTTACTAGGAAAAACATTGATTGAAGCTTTGGAACATACTACTTCTGCGGTATATGCGGTGATGCTTGAAACCTTAAAACAAAATGAATATGAATTACAATTAGTAGCAGCTCAAAATGAAATTGAGAAACCAACACAATGGTTTAATGCAAAAAAAATTGATTAATTTTATAAATATGTAAAAATGGTAATAGTGTAAATAGTTAGAATTAAAAAATGAGGGGATATGGAAGACGATATTTCGTTGGGTAGGATGCTTTCCACTTTAAGGGAGAATTTGGGATTAACCCAAGAAGATATTGCTTGTAAAATTCATGTAAGAAAAGCTGTGGTGGTAGATATTGAAAATGACCAGTTAGTTCATGCCCCTCTTGTTTTTATCAAAGGTTATATTCGATCTTATGCGGAAATTGTCGGATTATCTGTTGAAGAATATCAGCATCATCTTGATAGTTTAGCCAAGCAATATGTATCTAATTCAATTAAAAACCATGCAATAAAGTATAAAAAAAGTAAACGTGGTAAAATTAGTTTATTTGTTTTTCTTTGTGTGCTCGGTGTGATCTTGTATTATGTTACCAAAGAAAGTAAAAGTAATTATGTTGAAGTTAGCCACTATATATCCCCATCATTATTATCTAAACATGTTAACAGTTAGCAAATTTTCTTACTCTCATACAGACATTTGCATTAAATCTTGTTAAGATTGCTGGTCAGTTATTTTGTGAAATGATTAGGTGTGTGTTATGAATCATCAGGATTCACCAATTATTCGACGAGAATCTACCCGAATTTATGTTGGTAAGGTGCCTATTGGTGGTGGTGCTCCTATTTCAGTTCAATCAATGACAAATACGCGAACGGTGGACGTAGAAAAAACGGTTGCTCAAATTCATGCGCTTGAACGTGTGGGTGTGGATATAATTCGTGTTTCTGTTCCAACGATGGATGCTGCAGAAGCTTTTAAATATATTAAACAGCAAGCAAAAGTCCCGCTTATCGCTGATATTCATTTTGATTATCGCATTGCTTTAAAGGTTGCCGAATATAGCGTTGATTGTTTGAGAATCAACCCTGGTAATATTGGAAATGAGTCAAGAATTCGTGCTGTGGTTGATTGTGCTAAAGATAAAAATATTCCAATACGCATTGGTGTGAATTCTGGTTCACTTGAAAGAGATATTCAAGAAAAATATGGTGAGCCTACACCACAAGCGATTGTTGAATCGGCGATGCGTCATGTTGATATACTTGACCGACTTAATTTTGATCAGTTTAAAGTCAGTGTAAAAGCATCTGATGTGTTTACTGCCGTTGATGCTTATCGATTATTAGCTAAGCAAATAAAGCAACCATTACATCTAGGTATAACTGAAGCAGGCGGTATTCGAAGTGGTGCTATTAAGTCGGCTATTGGATTGGGATTGTTGCTATCAGAAGGCATTGGCGATACACTTCGAGTTTCCTTAGCTGCCGATCCTATAGAAGAGGTAAAAGTTGGATTTGATATTTTAAAATCGCTGCGTATACGGTCTCGTGGTATTAATTTTATTGCATGCCCAACGTGTTCTCGCCAAGAGTTTGATGTGATTAATACAGTCAATATATTAGAACAGCGATTAGAAGATATAGTTATACCAATGGATGTATCAATTATTGGTTGTGTGGTTAACGGTCCAGGGGAGGCATTAGCTTCAACTATGGGGGTAGCTGGAGGTCACAACAAAAGTGGTTTTTATGAAGATGGTGTACGTATTGGTCGTATTGATAATGAACAAATGATTGATGAGTTAGAAGCTAAAATTCGAGCCAAGGCATTGATAATTAAAAATAGAATTGCAGCAACTGAATTATAATTTTATTAAATAGCGAACAAATAAATGACAGAGAAAAAAATCCAATCTATAAGGGGAATGAATGATTTACTCCCTACAAATAGCGCAAGTTGGCAACAGATTGAAAAAATTGTCAAAGGTGTGCTTAATAGCTATGGCTATAATGAAATCAGAACCCCAATTGTTGAAGACACTGCGTTATTTAAACGAGCTGTTGGCGAAGTCACCGATATTGTTGAAAAAGAGATGTATACTTTCGATGACCGTAATGATGAAAGCATCACTTTACGCCCTGAAATCACTGCTGGTTGCGTTCGTGCGGGTATTGAACATGGCCTTTTTTATAATCAAGAACAACGTCTTTGGTATTTAGGTCCTGCTTTTCGTTACGAAAAGCCGCAAAAAGGACGTTACCGTCAATTCCATCAATTTGGTGTCGAAATATTTGGGCTTGAAGGACCAAATATTGATGCTGAACTTATTTTATTAACAGCTCGTTTTTGGAAAGCGCTTGGTATTGAAGCGCATACTTCTCTTGAAATCAATTCAATTGGTTCGCTTGAAGCTAGAGCAAATTATCGAAATGCTTTAGTTACCTTTCTTGAACAACATAAAAATAAATTAGATGAAGATTGTTTACGTAGAATGTATACTAATCCATTACGTGTTCTTGATTCTAAAAATTCTACTGTTCAAGAGCTGTTAAACCAAGCTCCTAAATTGTTTGACTATTTAGATGAAGAATCTAAATTTCATTTTGAAGGCTTATGTCGTTTATTGGATAATGCAGGAATTAAATATAAAATTAATCAACGATTAGTTCGAGGATTAGATTATTATAATCGTACGGTTTTTGAGTGGGTAACAAGCAGTTTAGGTGCTCAAGGAACAGTTTGCGGTGGTGGTCGTTATGATGGTCTGGTTAGTCAGCTTGGTGGGCAGGCAACACCTGCAGTTGGTTTTGCTATGGGTGTTGAACGTTTGGTATTGTTAGTACAAGCAGTCAATCCAGCGTTCAATTGTGATAATTCAATTGATATTTACATGATTTCATCGGGTGATGAAAAAACCATATCTGTGACGCAATATATTGCAGAACAACTACGAGATGGTTTACCTGATAAGCGAATTGTAACAAATTATGGCACGAGTAACTTCAAGAAACAATTTGCTAAAGCAGATAAATTAGGTGCAAAAATAGCTGTTATTATTGGTGAAAACGAAATTATTAATCAATCAGTAACAATAAAAAATTTGCAAATTGGCGAACAAATAGAAGTTTCACAAAAAGAGATTGTTAAAGCTTGTTTAGCAATGATAAAGAGCTAATGGAAGTAGGAGAGAAAAGTGAATCAATATTTATCGAGTAAAGAACAATTTTGGACATTAAATCAGTTTTTTGCTAAAACATGGAAAATAATTGTTGCGATTATAGTAATAGGTTTGATGGTCTTTTATGGTTGGAATTACTGGCAAACAAACCAAGTTGAGAAATCTAGAAAATTATCAGAATATTATGAACAATTAATTGCTAAGTTGGATAAAGAAAAACCTGATTCTGTGAATGAATTAGTTAACTTTGCTAAAAGCAATAACACTATTTATAGTGTATTTTCTGATTTGTATGCAGCAAAATTCTATGTTGAGGTACTAAATGATTATGCCGGAGCACAGATCCTATTAACAGATGCTTTAACAAAAACTGATGTTGAGTCTATTCAAGCAATTATTAATATTCGAATTGCACGCTTGCAGTATCAGCAAGAGAAATACGAAGAAAGCTTAACCACATTAAATCATGTAACAGATGAAGCTTGGGGACCTGTTGTCAATGAAGTTCGTGGTGATGTTTATGTCAAAATGGCTCGTTATGCTGATGCTGTTGACGCTTATAATGTTGCTCTAAATTCACCAATAATGATAGGATTGGAAGCAAATATCAAAATGAAGCTGAATCAGGCAGAATATTTAAAAGCAAAACAGTTTGACGAACAAGGCGTAAACGATACAGCAGTTAAAGAAAAAGCAGAACAAGAGGTTCGGTTAAAGAATTCAGAGACAGAAGACAAAACAAATTAATTTATCCTGCTATAAGGGTCTATACAATGAAGTTATCAAAATATCTTTTTACTGGTGTTTTCATGTTTTCACTCGCTGGGTGCTCTTTATTCGGTGGAGAAGAAGAAGTGGTTCAGATTTCACCTTCACCAACAGTAAACAACCAATTTTATATTCAACAATTATGGCGTAATAGTACTTTAGGTAATACCCATATTTATTCGTTATTAGGACCTATTAATTATAATAATATTATTTATGTAGCTAGCCGTAGTGGGCAAGTTAAGGCTATTGATTCAACTACTGGCAATACTATATGGGATGTTGATATATCTGAAAGTACACTTTTTAGTAGTAAAACTGCATTATTATCTGGCGGTGTAAATGCGGATGATAAATATGTCTATGTGGGTAGTGAACGTGCCAGAGTTTATGCATTAGATCGTAGCAATGGTAAAGTTGTTTGGGAAAAAAACGTAAAGGGTGAAGTGCTTGCACGGCCCGTATCTTCTGAAAATAAATTGATTGTTTATACAGCAAATGGGACTGTGCAGGGTTTAAATCGCGATACTGGTGAAGAAATATGGGATATAAATCTTGAAGTGCCTGCTTTATCATTAAGAGGAAATTCAACGCCGACAATCGCACATGGTGCAGCAATTTTTGGTGATGATAATGGGCGAGTAAATGCTAACTTTATTAAGAATGGTCAATTGATTTGGCAGCAACGTATTTCTCAACCATCAGGTTCAACAGAAATTGCAAAAATAAATGATGTTGATGCTACCCCTGTAGTTGAAGGTAATTTGGTTTATTGTGTTGGTTATAATGGCTATGTTGTTGCTTTGGACTTAAGTAATGGACACATAGTATGGCGTAAACAATTAGGATCTACACATACGTTAGCGATAGATTCCGAAAGATTATTTTTAGTAGATCAAGATGATAACGTCCAAGCACTTTCGAAAAAAGATGGCACCATACTATGGACGCAATCGGGATTTTTACATCGCCAATTAACTGATCCTGTTATTTATGATAATTATATAGTTGTTGGTGATTTTCAGGGGTATCTTTACTTGTTAAATATCGAAAATGGTGAGTTAGCTGCTAAAACACACGTAAGTAGTAGTGGATTATTATCAACACCATTAGTTGTGGACAATAAAATAATTGTTCAAGTCAAAAATGGCGATATTTATACTTTCATAAAGAATTAAATTAATTAGAGAATAAGCATGGTACCTGTTGTAGCATTAGTTGGTCGTCCAAATGTTGGTAAATCAACTTTATTTAATCGGTTAACAAGAACACGCGATGCGTTAGTTGCAGATTTTCCTGGATTAACGAGGGATCGTAAATATGGAAGAGCTGAAATAAAGGGCCATGAATATATTGTAATTGATACTGGCGGTATTGATGGAAGTGAAGATGGGATTGAAAGCTTTATGGCAGAACAATCCTTACAAGCTATTGAGGAAGCTGATATTGTCCTTTTTTTAGTCGATGCCAGAGCTGGTGCAATGCCTGCTGATCAAGCTATTGCTAAACATTTACGTTGCCGCCAAAAAGCTACTTTTTTAGTGGCTAATAAAATTGATGGAATTGATGCAGATACGGCAATTTCTGATTTCTACGGTTTAGGTTTAGGTGAAATTCATCCCATAGCTGCAAGTCATGGTCGAGGTGTCAGTTCGTTAATTGAAACTGTATTAGATCCTATTTTCCAATTTGGTAATCATGAAGAAAATAGTAATTTTGATAATAATCAACAAGTAAATGATTTAACTGAATTATGTGATGATTTTGTTGATGAAACAGAATCATTAATCAATCAACCTATCAAAGTTGCTATTGTTGGTCGTCCAAATGTTGGTAAGTCAACACTAACTAATCGAATTTTAGGTGAAGATCGAGTCGTTGTATATGATATGCCAGGGACTACTCGAGACAGTATCTATATACCAATGAATCGAGATGATCGTGAGTATATCTTGATTGATACAGCTGGTGTACGTAAACGTGGTAAAGTTACTGAAGCAGTTGAAAAATTTTCAGTTATTAAAACATTACAAGCAATTGAAGATGCTAATGTAGTTATTTTAGTTATTGATGCCAGAGAGGGTATATCCGATCAAGACTTATCATTGCTTGGTTTTATTATTAATAGTGGGCGCTCACTTGTAATAGCCGTTAACAAATGGGATGGTTTATCACAAGATATCAAAGAGCAAGTTAAAACGACATTAGATGATAGATTAGATTTTATTGATTTTGCCCGTGTGCATTTTATTTCTGCATTACATGGAAGTGGGGTGGGTAATTTATTTGATTCAATTCAAGAGGCTTATGATTGTGCCACTCGTCGAGTGAATACCGCACTGTTAACTAAAATTATGCAAATGGCACAAGAAGATCACCAACCTCCTTTGGTTCGTGGTCGGCGAGTAAAACTAAAATATGCACATGCTGGTGGCTATAATCCACCAATTGTAGTTATTCATGGTAATCAGGTGGAAGATTTACCCGATTCATATAAACGTTATTTAATGAATTATTTTAGACGTTCATTAAAAATCATGGGATCACCAATTCGAATTCAGTTTAAAGAAGGGTCTAACCCATTTGAAGGTAGAAAAAATACTTTAACTGCATCACAGCAACGTAAACGTCGTCGATTAATGAAGCATGTAAGAGGGCGAAATTAATTTATGTCAGGAAAATTAATGAATGATTCTGGGAAAGAAGGCCTTTGTCCAAAGTGTCATCATAAAATGAGTGTTGTTTCGCCACAGAATTTTAATTGTCCTTATTGCAAGCAACATTATCTTGAACAGTATATTTGCCCGACTTGTTTGCAAAAAGCTCAAATGATCAAAGGCTGTGGAGCGGTTAATTATATTTGTCCAACTGATGGTTTAATATCCAGCAGTAATGTGATATTTCATTATTTACCAGAATAGAAGCTTTATTTATATTAAAGCCATAAGAGGTTATTTTATGCGAATTATTTTATTAGGAGCACCAGGAGCAGGAAAGGGAACACAAGCACAATTTATTATGCAAAAATATGGTATTCCTCAAATTTCAACTGGTGATATGCTGCGAGCAGCAGTAAAAGTAGGTAGTCCACTTGGTTTACAAGCTAAGGAGTTAATGGATGCCGGTAAACTAGTTACCGATGAACTCGTTATTGCGTTAGTTAAAGAACGTATTACACAAAGCGATTGCGCTAATGGCTTTTTGCTAGATGGGTTTCCTCGCACGGTTCCACAAGCTGATGCAATGAAAACAGCTGGCATAAATGTTGACTATGTGCTTGAATTTGATGTACCAGACGCAGTGATTATTGATCGCATGAGTGGGCGCCGAATTCATGCTCCTTCAGGTCGTGTCTATCACATTCGCCATAATCCACCAAAGGTTGAAAATGTTGATGATGTGACAGGTGAACCACTTACTATTCGCAAAGATGATAACGAAGAAATAGTTCGTAAACGTCTTGTTGAATATCACGATCTAACTAAACCACTTATTAGTTATTATCAGCATGAAGCCAAAGAAAAGCATACAAAATATTTCCGTATTGATGGGACCATGCCTGTGGCTGACGTAACAAAAGAATTAGTTAAAATTTTAGGATAGTTTATTTTATTAAAAGAGCAAGGTCGTATTAGGTGCCTTGCTCTTTTTTATTTTAAATAGATTATTGTGTGACGATTTTAACTATCTGATGTACATTGAAAATAATATGATCAATATTAATGGGTAAATGTATTATTTTTTGTTGCACCAAATTTTTACTTCCTTTATCGTTAAATTACAGCTAAGTGGTTGAGATTAGATGGCTATCTAATAAACAAGCATACCTAATATTGAGTAAACCATTATCTATCTGTTTTACGACTAGATAGATATTAAAAGAATAAGCACCCCTTATATATTCTTTGCTAGTTTCAAATTAAAAAAGAACGGCACAGTATTATGTGCGATTAAAAGTGTGGGAAGTAGTTTGGTAGGTAAGTATGGAAATAGGATGAGTTGTTTGCACTGAATGTATAGTCTGTATGAATAACAATATTTTCTGGGTTCATTTTAGAGCCTTAAATGCCAAAATAAAGCTCTATTTTTCAAGAAAATTTTAACAAAATAAATTTTTATAAGACCATTCTTACAATATCAATCTCTCCTAATTCTTTATAGAGATTTTCAACTTGACCAATATGCGTTGCATTAATCGTAATTGATACAGAATGATAGTTGCCTTTGCTACTTGGTTTTACTGAAGGTGTATAATCACCAGGAGCATGACGTTGAATAACGGTGACCACTTTATCAACCAATTCTGGTTTTGCCTCTCCCATTACCTTATAAGTAAAAGAACAAGGAAAATCTAATAATTCATTTAATTTTGTCTTCTGTTGCATAATATTAATTTTCTCGTTTAATCGATATATTATATTGCTATGATTGAGTAGTTGATATATAGGCTCTTTGTTATTATTCAAGAGTAATTATGTATAAACTTTACTTCTTAAAGTAGATAATTTGAGCTATGAGGAGTAAAATTTATCAGAGTGGGATAAACACTATACTATTATTTTAAAAAGGGCAATATATCATGTTAGAACAGTCCAATAAAAAAGAACCTTTTGGTACATTGCTTGGTTATGCGCCAGGAGGTGTTGCAATTTATTCCTCTGATTATGAAAAATTAGATTCCATACAATATCCTGATGATGCTGCTTTTCGCAGTTATTCTGGTCATGAATATATGGGGTATAAATGGCAATGTGTTGAATTTGCACGACGATTTTTATTCTTAAATTATGGTATTGTTTTTACTGATGTTGGTATGGCTCATGAGATTTTTTCACTTCGCTTTTTAAGACAAGTGCTAAATGAAGCCATTTTGCCTTTACAGGCATTTGCAAATGGAAGCAAAAAAAAGCCGGAAGCAGGTGCTTTACTTATATGGGATGATGGCGGTGTTTTTGATCGGACTGGGCATGTTGCTATTATCACAGATGTATTTGAGGATAAAATTCGAATTGCCGAACAGAATGTTATACATACTCGTTTACCTATAGGCCAGTATTGGACGCGAGAACTAGTAATGATAGCCACAGATACTGGCTATGAGTTGCAAGATACATTTGATGATACTATCATTCTTGGTTGGATGATCCAAACCGAAAATACTGAATATAGTTTACCTCAACCCAATGTTTCTAAATCATTATTTGCTATTCATAGCGCTCATATTGAAAATCAAGGTCAATTTGATAGTGATTGGCTTGATGCAAAAGATTCATTAGAAAATGCTTATATACAAGCAGCAGGACATGCGATTAGTCACGATGATCATTATCGTTATTTCACTATTTCAGAAAGTGCTGAACAAGAACTAATTCGTGCAACCAACGAATTACATTTAATGTATCTGCATGCAACAGATAAAGTATTAAAAGATGATAACTTATTGCTTAACTTTAATATTCCTGAAATCTTATGGCCAAGGTTGCGTCTTTCATGGCAACAACGCCGATATCAAATGATATCAGGGAGATTGGATTTTTGTATGGACAAGCGTGGTTTAAAGGTTTATGAATATAATGCTGATTCCGCTTCTTGCCACACTGAGGCTGGTCCCATTTTACAGAAATGGGCGATTCAAGCAGGTCTAACAAAGGGGACAAACCCAAGTAGTGGCTTGTTAAATTCGTTGGCTAACAGTTGGAAGCATAGTGATGCGCAAGCTTTTATTCATATTATGCAGGATAATGATAGTGAAGAGAATTATCATGCTTTATTTATGCAAAAAGCATTAATCCAAGCTGGCTTTAATAGCAAAATTTTACGTGGACTTAATGGACTAAAATGGGATAGACAAGGTCGATTAGTTGATGATGAAGGTAGACAAGTGACCTGCGTTTGGAAAACTTGGGCATGGGAAACTGTATTAGAGCAACTTCGTCAAGAAAGTGAAGCTCAAATAGCTGGATTACCTATTCGAACATGGCATCCTGAAAATTCAGTCAGATTGATTGATGTACTTTTACGACCAGAAGTAACAGTTTTCGAACCGTTATGGACAGTTATTCCAAGTAATAAGGCTATTTTACCGGTATTATGGTCTTTATTTCCTAATCATCGTTATTTATTAGAATCTACATTTGAACTCAATGAAAACTTAATAAAAAAAGGCTATGCGATAAAACCTATTGCTGGACGTCGTGGTAGTGATATTCAATTGGTAAGTAGTAAAGAACAGATTCTTGATAAAACAGTTGGAAGATTTGCAAAACAAGAAAATATCTATCAAGAATTATGGTGTTTGCCAAAAGTTGATGACTGCTATCTTCAGATATGCACATTTACTGTCGGTGGGCATTATGGTGGGTCTTGTTTGCGTTCTGATCATTCTTTGGTCATCAAAGGTGAAAGTGATATGCAGCCATTGCGAGTTCTAACTGATGAAGAGTTTTTAAAAGAATAAATATAGTTGTAGTTATTTTATCAATAATAGCTAAAATCTAATAATAGAAAGGATTATATGGACTAATAGGTTAGTGTGTTTTTTTACAATTCAAAGGATATCATGTGGGTAAAAAATACAATTCTTAGTTTAAACAAGAAGCTATGAATTTATCCTCACTAGTAGACAAAGTTATCGATAAATGGTTGATTAATAATTTAGATATAAATAACAAAAATATTTGTAATTAAATGTGTCAGAAGATAAATAATTAAACGCAACTAAAATATAATCTCTGTCTTGATGAATAGTATGGTAGATAAACCAATTAAGGCATTTTGGGGTAGCTACATATTAAAAATTATCTTTAATTTACGTAATAAAAACCCAGACATTATGTCTGGGTTTTTATTTTTTGTTAAATTGATAGTTAGAAATCTAAATTAGCAGCTTTAAGCGCATTTTCTTCAATGAATAATCGTCGAGGTTCAACTTCATCCCCCATTAGTGTTGTAAATAGCTGATCTGCTTCTATAGCATCTTTGATAGTCACCTGTAACATACGTCTGCTGGTTGGATCCATGGTAGTTTCCCACAATTGTTCAGGGTTCATTTCGCCTAGACCTTTATAACGTTGAATAGTCAATCCTCGACGTGATTCCTTAATTAACCAATCTACTGCTTCTTCAAAAGATTGAACTAATTGTTTACGTTCGCCACGCTGGATAAATGCACTTTCTTCTAGTAAGTCTTTGAGCTGTGCACCAAGGTGGCATATTTTGCGGTATTCATTGCTGTGAATAAATGCTTGATCCAATGTATAATTAGTGTCAACACCATGCGTTTTGATTTTTATTACAGGTTGGTGCAACTGGGTATGTTCGTTGTAGCTAGTTGCATAGTTGTAACTGCTGCCATGTTGTTCTTTGTTTGTCAGCTTTTCGATAAGTGTTTTTGCCCAATTTTCGGCTAGTTGTTGATTTTGTAAAATACTTTCGTTTAATACATCATGATAAACCAATTCACAAAGCAATGCTTTAGGGTAGCGACGCTCCATTTTGGTGATAAGCTTTTCAACTTTTTGATATTCTGCAATCAATTGTTCTAATGCTTTACCAGCAAGTGCAGGGGCATGGTCGTTAACATGTAACGAGGCATCTTCAAGCGCTAAGGCAATTTGGAATTGCGTCATTGCATCATCATCTTTAATATATTGTTCCTGTTTGCCTTTTTTAACTTTATATAAAGGCGGTTGTGCAATATAAACATAGCCACGTTCGATGATTTCAGGCATTTGGCGATAAAAAAATGTTAATAATAAGGTGCGAATGTGCGAACCATCGACATCGGCATCGGTCATGATGATGATGCTGTGGTAACGCATTTTGTCTGGATTGTATTCATCACGACCAATTCCACAGCCAAGAGCGGTAATTAATGTTCCGACTTCTTGCGATGAGAGCATTTTGTCAAAACGAGCTTTTTCGACATTTAAAATTTTACCTTTAAGCGGTAAGATTGCTTGATTTTTGCGGTTGCGCCCTTGTTTTGCTGAGCCCCCTGCTGAGTCCCCTTCCACTAAGTACAGTTCAGAAAGCGCTGGATCTTTTTCTTGGCAATCAGCAAGTTTACCCGGCAAGCCACCTAAGTCTAATGCACCTTTGCGTCGTGTCATTTCACGTGCTTTGCGCGCAGCTTCACGCGCTCTTGCTGCGTCGATAATTTTGCCGACCACAATTTTTGCATCGGATGGATTCTCAAGCAGGTATTCGGCTAATTTTTCGCCCATAACCGATTCAACAGCTGATTTGACTTCTGATGAGACTAATTTGTCTTTGGTTTGTGACGAGAATTTAGGATCAGGCACTTTGACTGATACAACTGCAATTAAACCTTCTCGGGCATCGTCGCCAGTGGCGCTAATTTTAGCCTTTTTGCTGTATCCTTCCGCTTCCATGTAATTGTTTAATGTACGAGTCATGGCTCCACGAAAACCAGCTAGATGTGTTCCACCATCACGCTGAGGAATGTTATTAGTAAAGCAGTAGATATTTTCTTGATAACCATCATTCCACTGTAATGCTACTTCGACACCAATATCGTCTTTTTCGGTGCTAAAATAAAAAATTTTAGGATGAATCGGGTTTTTATTTTTATTAAGATATTCAACAAAAGCCTGAATTCCACCTTCGTAATGATAATGCTCGCTTTTTCCTGTGCGTTCGTCAAGTAATTTTATTGATACCCCTGAGTTTAGGAAAGAGAGTTCACGAAGTCGTTTAGCAAGTATTTCGTAAGTAAATTCAATATTAGTAAATGTTTCAGGACTTGGCCAGAAGCGAACGTATGTACCTGATTCTGTGGTTTCACCAATGATGTTAAGAGGTGCTTGTGGTACACCTAAGTTATAAACTTGTTGATGAATTTTACCATCGCGATAAATAATAAGTTCTAATTTATCGGATAAGGCATTAACAACTGAAACCCCAACGCCATGCAATCCTCCAGAAACTTTATATGAGTTGTCATCGAATTTACCCCCTGCATGTAATACGGTCATGATAACTTCAGCCGCTGAAATACCTTCTTCTTCATGAATACCGGTTGGAATTCCGCGACCATCGTCACGTACAGAAACCGAGTTATCAGGGTGAATGGTTACTTCAATATGCTGGCAATAACCCGCTAATGCTTCATCAATGGCATTATCGACCACTTCGAAAACCATATGATGAAGTCCTGTTCCATCATCAGTATCACCAATATACATACCTGGACGTTTACGGACAGCATCAAGCCCTTTGAGTACTTTTATGCTAGAAGAATCATAAGAATTAGACATGGATTTCTCGACTTAATTGATTGTTTATATCATTCTGTATATTTGCGAAATTATACCAGATTTTATGTGAAAAATCTTATCATTTTCATCGATCATATGGGTAATTTGATCTTGGCTAACTGCGGTAATAAACACTTGTGAATTTGCTAATTTTAATCGCTTTGCTAGCAAATCACGTTTATTGTGGTCTAGCTCTGAAGCAAAATCATCAATCAAGTAAATACAAGATTGTGAATTTTGTTTTGAATAATATTCACCTTGAGACAAACGTAAAGCACACATCATTAGCTTTAGTTGCCCCCTGGATAAGAGATCTTCAACAGGTATATTATCAATACGTAATTTTATATCTGCTTTATGTGGTCCTAGGGTGGTGTAATTAAGGAGCTTATCGCGATCGTATTGTTTTTGTAGTTGTTCGGAGTAATTAATTCCATGCTCCCAACCTTGATAATATTGGCAATTAAGTTGATATTCGGGCAAAAAATCACGGCAAGTTTGAATAATTTCAGGAAAAATATGTTGTAAATAATCGGCTCGAATTTGGCTGATTTTTTCGGCAAGTGGGACAATTTCTTTGTCCCAATGTAATAATTGTTTATAATTATGAGATTGTTTTAAAAGTGCATTACGTTGTTTAAATAGGCGTTTTAAATTGTTCCATAAATGAACAAACTCAGGATAATGATGAAAACATCCCCAATCGATAAATGTACGGCGATATTTGGGGCCACCACTCAATAAATCAAATCCCTCAGGTGTCACTAATTGTATTGGTAATAATTTGGCTAAATCGGCTAATCGAAAGCCTTTGTCTCCATCTATTTTTATTTTATTTTCATTATTTCGTGATTTTGAAAGGCCTATTGAATGGACTTGCTGATTAGTATTTTTGATCTCACTAAATAATACAAGCTCAGGTTGTTCATGCTGAATAATTCGATTTGATTGGGTGTGCCTAAATGCTCGTCCATGACCAAGCATATAGATGGCTTCAAGTAGGCTGGTTTTGCCACTGCCATTATCACCAACAATGAAGTTGAAATGCGGCGATAAAACAAGTTGCGCATAATCAATATTGCGAAAGTTGTGAACGTTAATGGTTGATAGAGTCATATACTGTCAATTATTCCGGCCGAAGCCGGAAAAGTTGAGTTAAATTTGATTATAAGCGCATAGGCATAACAACATAAGTTGCAGATTGGTCATTGATATCTTCAATTTGGACACTGGATGTTGCATCAGTTAATAATAGTTGTACGATATCGCATTTTAATGTATTTAATATGTCTAGTAGATAGGTCACATTAAAGCCAATTTCAAGTTCTGCAGATTCATATTTTACATCAATAACTTCTTCTGCCTCTTCTTGTTCTGGGTTATTGGCAGTAATTTTTATTTGGTTGTTATGTAGATGAAGTCTGATGCCACGAAATTTCTCATTGGATAAAATAGCCACGCGTAATAGCGCATTACGTAGCTCATCACAGGATACTTCAAGCGGCTTATCAGGATTGCGTGGTAATACTCTTTTGTAATCTGGAAATCTTCCGTCAATCAGTTTGGATGTAAAGGTAAAATCACCAAGGTTAACTCTAAAATTATTATTTCCAATTTGAATATTAACTGGATTCTCATTATCACCAACTAGTTTTGCAAGCTCAATTACTCCTTTTCTAGGTAAAATAACAGCACAAGAAGCAGTGATATTTTGACCAATTGGTTGAGCACAAACAGCCAATCGATGTCCATCTGTTGCCACAGATTTCAATAAACCATCCTCAATCTCAAATAACATACCATTTAAGTAATATCTAACATCTTGGTTAGCCATAGAAAATTGGACTGCATCGATAAGACGTTTGATCGTTTTTTGTGGAACAGAAAGATCGATGTCACTTTGCCAGTTTTCTAAGTTGGGGAAATCATTTGCGGGCAGTGTTGATAAAGAGAATTTGCTGCGCCCTGATTGAATCATTAATCGATTATCATCAAAAGTTATTGATATTTGGGCATTATTTGGAAGGTTTCGACAAATATCGAGAAACTTTCGTGCGGGCACTGTAGTTGCACCTGGTTCATTGGCCTCGGTTAAAGGCAAATGGGAAATCATTTCTATCTCGAGGTCAGTTCCTGTCATCGATAACGTGTTATCACTCACTTGTAGTAATAAATTTCCTAAAATAGGTAATGTTGGGCGGCTACTTAAAGGTGCACTAACAAGTTGCAGTGGTTTGATAAGTTTTTCGCGATCAATAATAAATTTCATAATGTTGATTCTTATTCAGGTTGATAATGTTCGAATTAAATTGGAATAATCCTCTTTAATATCATTGCTTTCTTCTTTCAATTCTGCGATCTTTCTACATGCATGTAATACAGTAGTATGATCTCTTCCACCAAAGCCATCACCTATTTCGGGAAGACTTTTATTGGTTAATTCTTTAGCTA
This sequence comes from Gilliamella sp. wkB18, assembly GCF_001690875.1. Classification (NCBI taxonomy): domain Bacteria; kingdom Pseudomonadati; phylum Pseudomonadota; class Gammaproteobacteria; order Orbales; family Orbaceae; genus Gilliamella; species Gilliamella sp. wkB18. Next base: position 43,868 of record NZ_LZHM01000049.1, on the reverse strand, counting down.
ATGCCATTGCGACTTGTCGTGGTCTTGCCACAGAACGGGAACGCCGTTTAGATAGCAAATCAGATATTTTGATTTTATAATACTCGGCAACAGTTTTTTGAATATTTTCAATCGTAATTAATTTTTCTTGTAAGGCAAGCAAATCTTTTAAAGCATCTTTAACAAAATCAATAGTAATTGATTTACCTGTAAAATTGGCATTAGCAATAACCCGATTAAGTGCACCTTCTAGTTCACGAACGTTGGAACGTAGACGTTTAGCAATAAAAAAAGCAACTTCTTCAGGTAATCTAATATTATTTTCTTCTGCTTTTTTCATTAAAATTGCGACCCGTGTTTCAAGTTCTGGTGGCTCAATAGCAATAGTTAGTCCCCAGCCGAAACGAGATTTTAGGCGATCTTCAACACCATCGATTTCTTTAGGGTAGCGATCGGATGTTAAAATGATTTGTTGGTTTCCTTCTAATAATGAATTAAATGTGTGAAAAAATTCTTCTTGAGATCGTTCTTTATTTGCAAAAAATTGAATATCATCAATAAGTAATGCATCTACAGAGCGGTAGTAAATTTTGAATTCTTCGATAGCATTATTCTGTAAAGCTTTTACCATGTCCTGAACAAAACGTTCTGAATGCATGTAAACAACTTTGGCATTAGTTTTTATTTCCATTATTTGATTGCCGACTGCATGTAATAGATGTGTTTTACCTAAGCCAGTGGAGCCGTATAAAAATAATGGGTTATAAGCTTTACCAGGATTTTCTGCTACTTGTTTGGCAGCAGCAACAGCTAGTTGGTTAGATTTACCTTCAACAAAACTATTAAAAGTATGTTTATTATTAATACCAGAATGATAGGTGTGATTATTATTGCTTTCTTTAGTTATTTTCCATGCAGGCATAATGTCTGCTTTAGCGTGATTATGTTTTGCCTTTTTGTTAGTAGACAAAGTTGATCCAACTTCAAGATATAATTTAAGTGAATCATCATTAAAAAGTTTATTTAATAATTGAGATATAGTAGTTAAATATTTATTTTTAACCCAATCTAAAACAAACCTGTTGGGAGCATAAATATAGAGTTTATTATCAACCAGTTCCGCTTGTAAAGGGCGAATCCACAAGTTAAATTCCGTTGTAGGAAGTTCTTCTTGTAATTGGGAAATACATTCTTGCCATATAGCGGTAGGCACAAGCAACTCCTTTAGTTTTTATTATTAACAGCGAGCTAGTTATTATATCCCTTTTTGTGGGTAATTTATAGAACCATAATATATAATTTATTTTCTAAAAGATTTAGCCAATAAAAAACCCGGATTACCCGGGCTTTTTATGTTTACAAGTAAACAAAATTAGTGAGTTGTTTCTCTAATTTCTTGAACTTGTTGAAGATTACGTGCTTTAACTTCAATTTGTACACGACGATCTGGTGCTAAACATGCTTTTAAGTCAGCACCACGAAGGGTATTACATTTTTCACCAGTAACAGGTTGAGATTTACCAACACCACGAGCACTGATAATATCAGATGGAACACCCTTAGATACTAAGTAACTCATCACAGAATGAGCTCGTTTTTCTGAAAGTTTTTGGTTATAGTTGTCTGAACCGATACGGTCAGTATGACCAATTACAACGATAGCCGTTTGAGTAGGATTTAGTTTAACAAGATCTGATAATAATTCGTCTAATGCTTGGCGACCTTTTTCTTTTAGGTCAGCTTTTGCATAAGCAAATAAAACGTCAGCATTTAAATCATACACTCTTTCTTGAGTTTGAATTACAACTGGTGCAGGAGCAGCAACTGGTGAACCTAAACGGTAAGTAATACCTAAGCTTAAAATACCTGCGTCTGGGGAGACATCAGTTTTAGTATGAATATGATTAACATATTGATATTCTAAACGAGTAGATAAATCATCATTTAAGCGGTAATCCATACCTAAAGCAAATACTGGTGAAACATCAGTTTTTGTTCCGCCACGACCAAAGTCTTCTTTAACATATCCGCCATTTTTCCATTTAGCAATAGTTACCATAGCACCTAATCGGCCATAAACATCTAAATCATCATTAATAAATGATAATGGGTAACTTAATTTACCAGTTAAAGACACGCCTTGAGCTGAAACTTTGCTATTACCCATGTCATGGTCTCTAGTATAACCAAAGCCATAATGATGAGCACTTCTTTTATATTTAGCTGAACCTAACCAGTCATAGCCTAATTCAAATGCTAAGTAAGGGTTAGCTTGGAAACCGATGAAACCACCACCAGCGATATTGCTATGATCAGATGTTTTTATAGAAGCAGATTCGTAAGCACGAACTTTATTTGCATCTAAATTATAAAAATCTGACCAACCTAATTTACCACCGACGTAAAAAGTATTTTCTTCATACGCTGCATTTGCTGCATTTGCCGTTAAGCTTGCAACTGCTACAGCTAGAGCTAATGTTGTTTTTTTCATTTTATTGCCTCAACTTAAATGTTGTTATAGACGTTGTTTATTTTCCTTTTTTTAAATTTCACTTTAAATTAAAGGAATGATTACTTATTGTTTTTGATTATGATACACATAATTTAGTGTGGATTATAGCATATATAATACGCAAATCTAGAACTAATGGCATTTAATGTAAAAAAAATTTACATAATATTTCCAATGATTTTATTAATAGCGATGTGAAAATCATTGATTGTATTAGATAAAGTGCTTGCCATAATAAAGAAATCGGCCTCAAGTCGCTTATCTGACTCATCCGTACTGATGTCTTCATTTTCATCTAAAATAATAGAATCAAATTTGATTCTTTTAAATGTTAGATCTGTATTGACGATAAAGCTAATACCTCTTTCATCAATAATTTTAATTTTAGTTATCCATTTCCCTGAATTAAAATGAACTAATATTTCATCGCTTGTAATTTCTTGATTTTTACAACTGATAATACCGTTCCCTTCAAGAGGATCTTTTAGCTCTGCCTGATCGCCTAAAATAAATGGAGGAAAACTTAATTTTTCTTTAACCCATGAGGTCATGACTTGTTCAAGTGGTTTGTCGATTGATAAGGGCGTTAATGCTAGCGAACCTAGTTCTTTACGTAAAATTGCTAGAATATCTTCAGATTGTTTAAAGCTGCTGCAATCAATAATAATGCGTTTATTGTGCGTATCAATCCATAACCAATAATAATTATATTTACTAAATGCTCTAGGCATTAAATCTATCATTACTTCATCTTTTAGTATCGTTTTTTCATTCTTTGATAATTTTCTATTTAACAACTGCTCTTGTTTTTCAATTTTTTCTAATAATGCCTGTTTGATTACTGGTGACGGTAATATTTTTGTCTCTTTTTTGATGCGTAATAATAGATGCCCTTGCATATCGATAATAAAATCATCGTAATTTTTATCATGATAAGGTGATACCCAACCTATTTTTGTTGTATCTAAATTACCGCATGGAGTAAATAGATGTGATTTTAGTGCTTTTTCAATTGAATCTTTATCCAGTAGTGTATCGTTATTAAGTTGGTAAATAATGGCGTTTCTAAACCAAAGCATACTATTTTTCCTAAAGTTTTAATCTATGAAGTCGTTTTTAATTATTAGTAATATTACACATAATAAGTTATGTTGTTTTATCTCAATTTTATTTATCTCACTCAAAATTTATAAGAAATCCCCATATAAATTGATGTAACAGTACTATTATCAACCATGGGGCTTTTTGAGACATCACCAGTTAATTTATCGACATGGATTCCACCAAAAGTAGCAAAATGATTGTTTAACATATATTGCACTGCTATTTCGACATAAGGAGTAAATGTATTATCTGGATTAAAGTACTTTAATCCTGAACTATAAGATTCTTTATGCGATATGCCATAGTAGTAATTATTATGTTTTTTATTTGCCCAATTTATGCCAATAGTTGGAACAATAATTAAACTCTCTTGTATAATTGGTAAACTGTAATCAGCATTGATTAAAATACTATTGCTTTCACCTAACATATCTTTGCCAACATTGCTAGAAAAACTTCCCCATTTTGTGTCAATTGAATATTCGATTTGAGCTAATAAGGTTGTATGACGTGACTTTAACTGTTTCAGTTGGTGGTTATTTGATTCATGGGGGGTAAATTCGTTAGATAGATAGCGAGTACCAATAGAAAAACTTTGATTGCCTTGTTTATAAGCATAGACGCCAGCAGACAGGTCATCGATAAAAAATAGACCATTATCATAATCAATATGAGGGATGGGGTAATAATTTGTACTGTAGCTTTTGTAGGGTGAATTCGATCTGCCGACACCAAAACCAATGGATGTGGGATTAGCTATTGCAATTTGGATAGATCCTAAAGCTAGGATTGATAAAATAAAAAGTTTATAAGCTGTTTTTTTCATTTTTTATGCCTATTTTATAAAAAGTGCTCTCCCGTTGCTAGTTATACAAATTTATTAGTGTGTATTTAACTGTTTTTATTGCCGTCACACAATTTATACATTAACTGTACATTGTAACAAACCAATTTCTTGAATAATAATGCCACATTTTATCATGTTTGAATATGGATTAGTGAGATAAATTATGAGTAAACCAACTTTAGAAATGATTAATAGTCGCCCTGATGATGCTACGCTATTGGCCGATGAAGCTAAATATTGTTCTTTTGGTGATACTGTGCATTATGTTGAGCCACCAAAAATCTTTGACGGTTGTGAAGGTAGCTATATGTATGACAAAGAAGGCAAAGCTTTCCTTGATTTACAAATGTGGTATTCCGCATGTAACTTTGGTTACGCTAATGAACGTTTAAACAATGTTCTCAAAAAGCAAATCGACACGTTACCACAATGTGCTAGCCAATATTTACATCCTACAAAAATTGAATTAGCCAAAACCATTGCTCAAGGTATGGAAAAGCGATTTGGTTACGAAGGTCGTGTACATTTCAATGTTGGTGGTTCTCAATGTATTGAAGACTCATTAAAATTAGTTCGTAATGCATCAGGTGGTAAATCATTAATGTTTGCTTTTCAAGGTGGATATCATGGACGAACTTTAGGGGCTTCATCAATCACATCAAGTTACCGTTATCGCCGTCGCTATGGTCATTTTGGTGATCGTGCGATGTTTGTTCCATTTCCATACCCATTCCGTCGTCCAAAAGGAATGACAGCAGAAGAGTATGGTGAGCATTTGGTTGCAGAATTTGCGCGCTTATTTGAAACCGAATATCATGGCGTTTGGGATCCAAAAGTTGGGCAAGCAGAATACGCTGCATTTTATGCTGAACCTTTACAAGCAACAGGTGGTTATATTGTTCCTCCTCGTAATTACTTTAAAGGTCTTAAGAAGGTTTTGGATCAGTATGGTATTTTATTAGTCGTCGACGAAATCCAAATGGGCTTTTATCGTACTGGTAAACTTTGGTCAATTGAACATTTTGATGTTAAGCCAGATGTTGTGGTTTTTGCTAAAGCATTAACTAATGGTCTTAACCCACTTGGTGGTTTATGGGCGCGTGAAGAATTAATTAACCCTGAAGTGTTCCCAGTTGGTTCAACACATTCAACATTTGCATCAAACCCACTAGGTACGGCAGTTGGTCTTGAAGTGTTGAAAATGACTTCTGAAACCGATTATGAAAAAATGGTTATGGATAGTGGTGCTTACTTCCTTGAAGGTTTAAAAACACTTGAGAAGAAACATAAAGAAATTGGTGAAGTTGATGGTTTAGGTTTGGCACTTCGTGCGGAAATTTGTACAGAAGATGGTTTTACAGCTAATAAAGCCTTAGTTGATAAAATGGTTGATATTGGCATGTCAGGTGATCTTGATTGGAAAGGCACCAAAATGGGCTTAGTACTTGACATCGGTGGTTACTATAAAAATGTGATTACTTTTGCACCATCATTACATATTTCTCGTCAAGAAATTGATCAGGGCATTGAACTTTTAGATCAATTAATTACGCGAGCGAAAAGAGAGCTTTAATTGCTTAATTCTCATCTTCCCGTCAATGTTTATTGGCGGGACTGCGTGTTACAGCCAATCATAGATTTAACGTTATGAAATACATCAACCAGTTAGAACCAAATGAATTAATAGAAAATTTTTTAAATCATCCTCCACAAGATTTTTCTGTATGGCTTAGTGAAGATGGTGTACCTATTTTTTCTGCTAAGTTTAATCTACTTACTACTGCGGATGATGATTTCAGGTATAAAGTTCAGAAACTTCCGTTTTATCATAAATGGCGGTGTTATTTACAGCCCAATACTTGTTTCGTCGGTGCTACTGTTTCGGAATATGCGTTATTAAATGATAATGTTGAAGCAAATCAATTAGCTGAAAATCTAAAAACGGCTTATGCTAAACGATATCCTTTTTTAATTGTTAAAGATATACCTATTGCATCACCTTTACTGTGTGAAAAAGATAATGACTATTCATTACGCCTTATTTCATCATTAAAAGCACAAGGCTTTATTGAAGTTGAAGGGCAAGCATTGGCTTGGGTACCGATTGATTTTAGTGATATAAGTGAAGTCTTTTCTCGTTTTTCTTATAGCCGGCGTAAAAATTTTAGACGAAAACTAAAATCACGTGAAAAATTAAATATTAATGTTTTGCATAGTGGTGATGATTGTTTTTTTAATGATACTGTTATAGATGAGTATTATCAATTGTACCTTAATGTTTATCAGCAAAGTGAAATACATTTTGACTTATTGACCAAACCGTTTTTCACCCAACTATTACAATGTAAAACCCAAAATGCGCATATAGTGACTTATTATCATGATGATAAATTGGTTGGGTATAATATTTGTTTTGTAGTTAATAATATGTTAGTTGATAAATATATTGGCATGGTTTATCCACAGGCAAGAGAACTTAATCTCTATTTTGTAAGTTGGTTTGTTAATCTTGAATATGCTTTGCAGCAAGGCTTTAGTCACTATATTGCAGGCTGGACTGATCCCGAAGTAAAAGCTTCGTTAGGTGCAAAATTTACCTTTACTAAACATCTTGTCTATATTCGCAATCCATTATTAAGGGGTGTATTGCGTAGATTCATTGGTTATTTTGAAAATGATAAGGAGAAAGTAGCATGACATGCCCTATTATTCTCGATTTTGATAGAAGTGTTGGTCAGATTTGTCATGCTAAAACGATTGATTTTACCCAGTGGCAAGACGCAATACGCTTTGGTTGTACTAAAAAGACGTTTAACCGATTTAACCATGTGTTACAGCAATTTTTACCAGAAAGCCATGGTACGGTACTCATGGGTAGTGGTGATTTTCATCATATTTCATTATTGCTTATTGAACGTTTAGCACAGCAATATTCTGCCGATAACCCGATTCAAGTCGTGATTTTTGATAATCACCCTGACAATATGCGCTATTTGTTCGGTATCCATTGTGGATCATGGGTAAGTTACGTGGCAAGTTTGCCTTTTGTGAGCCATGTACATGTACTTGGTATTACTTCTCATGATATTGGGATTACACATTGTTGGGAGAATCGATGGGCACCACTGCTTCATAAAAAGCTGACCTATTGGAGTTTAGATGTTAATGTTGCATGGGCTAAAAAAATGGGCTTAGGGCATGCTTTTAGGCATTTTATTACACCAGATGATCTTATTGCTAACTTCCTATCAGAACAATATCATAGCGCACAGCCTGTTTATATGTCGATTGATAAAGATGTATTGAGTGAAGAGGTAATTCACACCAACTGGGATCAAGGTAAATTACAAACTTATCATCTACTGGATACTATTTCTTCAATTAAATCTAGAATTATTGGCAGTGATATTACAGGTGAACTATCAATATGGCAGCCATCAAATTGGTTTAAGCGTTTTCTTAGCTCGCTTGATAAACAACCTACCATATCACCAAATGACCTTCACAATTGGCAGCAAGAGCAATATCAGCTTAATTTGACATTATTAAAGGCATTATCTGTATGAATTTTTGTAAAAAAGCTTCAGGAAAGTACGTGGTTAAGTATAAAAATCACCTACTTTCCTTGCTATATTGGAACTTAACGTTGAAGATCGTTTGGCTTTTGTTTAGATAATTTACTTTCTGCTAACGCTAAAAAGAAAATACCTGAAACAATTAATATTGCACCAATTAACTTGAATAATGTAATCGGTTCGTGAAATAGCCAGATTGAAACCACCATAACAGTTACAACTTCAAAGTGAGATGCCGCAAAAGCAGGGCCTACAGGAGCTTTTTTTAGTAAAGTCATCCAAGTAAAAAAAGTTAAAATATACCCCGCTATTGAGATATAAATCCATGGATTAGTAAATACACGAACTAGCCAATCAACGTTCATAGCCAATGGTGCTGCATGTATTGCAGTTAATTTAAAACTACACTGAGCAATGGTGTCAAAAAGCAGCAATACGGTAAATCCAATTATATAAAATCTGGCCATATTAAGACATCCCTACAAAAATAACGCCTGCGGTGATTAATAACATACCAATTAAGCGATAAATAGTGAGCAATTCTTTAAAAATCACTCGACCTACTAGCATGATAGTAATGATATTAAATGAAGCAAGTAATACGCCCTGCGAAAGGGGTACTAACGTTAAAAAGGCTAACCATAATAAAAATTCAGCTACATAAGCGATAATACCAACCCAAATCCACTTATTCTTAGCTAAATCCAACCAATAGTACCAACCATCGCGGTTATTGGGAGCAATGGCGGCAAATTTAAAAGCGACTTGCCCTAGTGTATCAAAACAGATATTACTAATCCAAAGTATAATAACTAATGGTGACATTATGCTTTTATTCCTTCTGCGATATTATCAAAGAATGATGCACACTCTTTGATTACTTCACGTCGTTGACTATCAATCGTAATTAAATGATAACTATCATTTAATACCACTAATTTTGTTGATCCTGATACCGATTTTTCAACTAATTTGGCATTGGTTTCTATATTTGCGATATCATCGTTGCCTGAATGCATAATTAAACAAGGTGAAGTAACTTTAGGTAATTGCTTACGCATGGCTTTTGCCAGTAACTGCATTTCGGCAAGTGCAGGAAATGGATTGCCTGCAAGCCCAGCAGAGGCTGCATCACCACTTAACATGCTTTCAGAAACGACAGCTCGAATACGTTCGTCTTTAAGTCCATAAGGTGGTTGTTCGATAAAAACTTTTTTTTGAAAAATACCTAATTTTTTAAAGTAAACGAGTAAGAAAAAAAGTTTTTTTGCCCAAAAAGGCATACTCCAACCATCGTAACAAAATGTGGGAGCTAAAACGCCAACACCTTTAATTTGTTCAGGTCTATCGGCAGCAAGTTTTAATGCAAGTAGTGCCCCCATTGATAATCCGGCAACAAAAATATTATCTACATGTTGTGCTAAATAATTTGCACCATCTTGTACGCTTTTATACCAATCTTGCCATGTTGTTTTGCACAGATCTTCTTCAGTACCACAATGCCCAGCTAATTGGATTGCATAAACAGTAAATCCAACTTTATTTAAACCATTAGCTAAAATCCGCATTTCATTAGGTGTACCAGTTAAACCATGAATCAATAGCACGCCGTTTTTATTACCTGGAAGAAAGTAAGATAAATCTTCAATTTTACTCATTAAAATTCCTTATTCTTTTACCATCATGACAGGAATAACCGCTTGTTGATCCTGTTTTAATGCCGTAGTTACATCTGCAAAATTAGTAATCTTACAATGTTCAATTCTATTTTTTTCACAATAGTTAACAAGTTTATCTTTAGCAAAAACAAAATCAACATTATGTGAAACACAATAATCTGACGTGCCATCACCCACATAAAGTATTTGTGGAAAATATTGCTGTTTTTTAACATGGTTACATTTGCAGTTACCACTCTGTTTTATACAATTTTTATTAGAATAAGGAAATTCAAGCCGCCAACTACGTTCATTGTCATGGAGTAATTTATTAGCAAAAATAGGTAAATGTTCAATGCCGTGACGTTTTAAAATGAACTGAATCGCATAATCTAATCCGTCACTTACCACATGAACAGGAATATTATTTTGTTCAGTATAATTGATAAATGACTTAAATGATGGGTCAATTTCAATCTTTGATAAAACTTGGTTAAGCTCTTCTAAACTCGCGTCCATTAGGGAAATTTGCTTGCTCATACATTCTTGAGAGCCAATTTTGCCATTAATCCATAATTCTTCAAGCTCATCACAACCATCTTGGCCGAAATGGTCGAGTAACGTATCAGTAACATCTTTTATACTAATTGTGCCATCAAAATCACATAAGACAATTGGCGTGTGGTACTGTGTATAAGACGGATTAAAAAGCGACCCTGTTATTGATGAAAAAGTATTCATGTTGGATATAAAAATAGTCTATATAAAGATATTGGTGCAAATTTTCTCATACAGTGCCAATAAACTTTGTTGGCTCTTTGTATATATTTTGTAACGGGGAATAAATTGTCTGTATAATGAGACACTCTAAGTACAAGCCGTGGTAATTAAGAACAGATAATGAGTGAACGTATATTAATCATCGAAGATGATCAGCGGTTAGCCAATTTAATTCAAGTCTATCTTATTCGACAAGGATACCTAGTTGAATGGCATAATAGTGGTGCTGGTGCTGAAGAAAAGATTCAACAACTTAATCCTGATTTGGTGATATTAGATGTCATGTTACCTGAAAAAACAGGCTTTGACATCTGTCGAGATATCCGTGCATGGTTTACCAACTATATCCTAATTATGACCGCGAGCGAAGATAATATTGATGAAATCGTCGGCCTTGAATTAGGAGCAGATGACTACTTAGCAAAGCCTGTTGAACCAAGACTACTGCTTGCGCGCATCAGAGCCTTATTACGGCGAAAGCAGATAGAAAGCGATAAAGACAACATAAAAGAACTTGTCATACCTCAAAATAATAAAACACTAATATTTGGTCAATTAGCCATAGATGGCGAAAATCGCAAAGTACTATTGCAAGAACACGAGATTGATTTAACCACTGCCGAATTTGATCTGCTTTGGATACTAGCCATTAATGCAGGAAGCATTTTGTCTCGAGATGATATTTTTTCACAAGTTCGTGGTATTGATTTTGATGGTAGTGATCGTTCCATTGATGCGCGAGTTTCAAGACTTCGCCGAAAATTACTTGATGATCCAGATAATCCATCACGAATCAAAACCGTTCGAGGTAAGGGCTATTTATTTATGCGAGAGGGAGAAAACCATTGAGACAGTTACTTGCTAAGCCGTTATTTTTTAATCGCCGAATTGTCTTTTACCTCGTTATTTTACTATCATTGCAATGCATTATTGCTTATGGCGCATTGCTAGTATTTGATTCGTTACCTTCGTCATTAACTGATATGCCCGATGATCATATTGTCTTTCGTGAATCACAACGGGGTACAGTCAACTTGATTCGTATGCGTATTGATGAAAACAAAGATCGTCCTTTACAAAATGTTGTCGACGAATTACAGCCCTATTTTGGCTATCCTATTACTATTCTACCGACTGGCACTCCACTACAAAATACGGTGAACAACGAGTTAAAAAAGTTAGGATTTTCATATGATAGCGATGAAGAGGTCATTTATATTGATCTAAAGGATGGTCATTTGCTACAACTGGGGCCAATGGTGATGCGAGATATTTTAAAATCCAATACGATGTCCTTGTCTGTTTTTTTAATTATCTGGGCTTTATTTAGTGCCATTATCTTTTTTATTTTAATTTATATGGCTTTTAGTGCTGTCTGGAAAGATTTAGTCAATATCAGACAAACGGCTGAACAGCTAGGTCAAGGTAATTTAAAAGCACGTACTGAAAACGTAAAAGGTTGGTTATTTAAGCCTCTTGCCAATGTACTAAATAACATGGGTATGCATATTGAACACTTAGTTAGCACCAACCAGACCATATCCCATGCAATGGCACATGAACTTCGTACACCATTAGCGCGAATGCGATTTGAACTCAGTATGCTTGAAGAGTCCAATGATGAGCAAGAAAAATTGCTTCTCCAAAAGGGCATGAATGATGATATCAATGAACTTGAAACTTTAATTAACGCCAGTTTAAATTACTTCAAAATGCAGCAAAGTAACATAGAGCTGAACTTTACTCATGTCTCACTAAAAGATTGGAGTGAAAAAGTTTGCCAATCCATAACATTATTTAAACCTAAAGGATTTGAGCTTGTTTGTAATAGTCAAGATGCACAGGCTTTTATTGATACCAATTTGGTTGAAACGATTGTTAAAAATTTATTACTTAATGCATTTAAATATGCGACGCATAAAGCAATCTTAAACATTACTAAACAAGATAATCGTGTTATTTTAGAGATTGATGATGATGGAGCTGGCATTCCTTTTAATGCGCGAGAAAAAATATTTATGCCATTTGCAAGACTTGATACCAGCCGAACTCGGTCAACCGGAGGTTATGGTTTAGGTCTAGCATATGTAAAACTTATGGCAGAATTTCATGATGGTAAAGCTTTTGTGGTTACAAGTCCATTAGGTGGAGCAAGATTTGTGGTTTCATTAAAATCGGGAGATGAATAACGACAGTATTGATTGGTAAATACGGTCAAAGAATTATTGGTAACAAATTTATTTTATTGATGTTTTTATTGATATTTTTTTATTAACACCCTAGTTATATTGTGAAAAAATAATATCGTTTAACTAAACGCCAATTTTGTTGATACAAATAGCCTGCTTCCCATTTCAGAAATAACAAAAATTTGTTATATTCATCAACCAACACAAAAGTAATGGCAAGCAAATATTCATAATTTGTTATTAATAAACATATCATCAGAGGTTTTTTATGAGCGGTTCACTACCGACAGAGACTGAAACTCGTCCAACTAACTTTATCCGTCAAATTATTGATACGGATCTTGCAGCTGGCAAATATAAAACAACGCATACCCGTTTTCCACCTGAACCAAACGGCTATTTACATATTGGTCATGCTAAATCAATTTGTTTAAACTTTGGCATTGCACAAGACTATCAGGGTAAATGTAATCTACGTTTTGATGATACCAACCCAGCTAAAGAAGAAGTTGAATATGTTGAATCGATCAAACAAGATGTTCGTTGGTTAGGATTTAAATGGGATGGTGACATTTGCTATTCATCTAATTATTTTGACCGATTATATGAATATGCCATTGAGCTTATCAAAAAAGGACTAGCTTATGTTGACGAGCTATCTGCTGATGAAATTCGCGAATATCGGGGCACATTAACTCAACCAGGTAAAAACAGTCCTTATCGTGATCGTCCTATTGACGAGAACTTAGCCATGTTTGAGCAAATGAAAGCAGGTAAATTTGCTGAAGGAAAAGCCTGCCTAAGAGCTAAAATTGACATGGCATCACCATTTATTGTTATGCGTGATCCTGTGATATACCGTATTAAGTTTGCCGAGCATCACCAAACAGGTAATAAATGGTGCATTTACCCAATGTATGACTTTACGCATTGTATTTCTGATGCGATAGAAAACATCACACATTCACTCTGTACGCTTGAATTCCAAGACAATCGTCGTTTATACGACTGGGTATTAGATAATATCACAATCGATGCTCGCCCACATCAGTATGAATTTTCAAGATTAAATTTAGAGTATGCCATTACCTCTAAACGTAAGTTAAACCTATTAGTATCAGAAAAAATTGTCGATGGTTGGGACGATCCACGCATGCCAACAATATCGGGACTGCGTCGCCGTGGCTACACTCCAGCTTCGATTCGAGAATTTTGTCGCCGAATTGGTGTCACCAAGCAAGAAAACACCGTTGAAATGAGCACGCTTGAGTTTTGCATTCGTGAAGACTTGAACGAAAATGCACCTCGTGCAATGGCGGTGCTTGATCCTGTTAAGATCGTGATTGAAAACTTTTCAGATAATATTGACGAAATAATTAGTATGCCAAACCATCCTAATCGTCCTGAATTAGGCACGCGTGAAGCGACCTTCACTCGTGAAATTTATATCGACCGAGCCGATTTTAGAGAAGAAGCCAACAAAAACTACAAGCGCCTAGTGCTTGGTAAAGAAGTGCGGTTGCGTAATGCCTATGTAATTCGTGCTGATCGCGTTGAAAAAGATACAGAAGGCAATATCAAAATAATTTATTGTAGCTATGATCCTACTACATTAAATAAAAATCCTGAAGATGGCCGTAAAGTCAAAGGTGTGATTCATTGGGTTTCGGCTAAGTTTGCAAAATCAGCTGAAATTCGCCTTTATGATCGTTTATTTAATACGCCAAATCCAGGTGCTGCTGAGGACTTTTTATCAACAATTAATCCTAATTCATTAATTATTAAACAAGGTTTTGTTGAGCCAAGTTTACAAAAAGCTCAAGCGGGGCAAACCTACCAATTTGAACGAGAAGGTTATTTTTGTTTAGATAGCAAATTTGCAACTGAAGGTAGGTTAGTGTTTAACCGAACTGTTGGTTTAAGGGATAGTTGGAGTGAATCTAAAACTTAATTAAAATAATTCGCCGAATAACAGTCGGCGAATTATTTTAAAACTTATTTTCACATAATGCGGTTGGTAGCTGTTTTAGCTGAACCCAAAAATAAAATAATAAAGGATTTATTTCGCACTATTAAAAATTATTCTTATGCAATTACAATCAAATTAAGCAGAAATCCACACACATTGTGTCAAAATACATTATGTGTTTTTATCTGCAATTTTTTTATTTGTCATATTATATAATTTCATATAAAAGCTTTTATTTATAGTTTGATGCTTAAATGTAAAGTTAGTAAAGCTTTTTAATATATTCAATAACTGTTTTTATGTAGGCACATGGTTTACTTTCTTTTATAATATTGTCTTATTTCTTCTCTATTTTTAGCTTAAAAAGAGTAATTTTCATGAAAATTTTAGCTGGCTGTTCTGCATTATCTCCATTTCGTATTAGTAAAATCTTATCTGCTTGTTGTAAAAAATCTATCCCTGTTATCAATATTGAAGCCCAATACCTGCATTTTGTTGATTTGGCAGGCGAATTGACGGCTGAACAACAGTTAACGTTAGATAAATTATTACAATACGGTCCAAAAACTGCACAAATCAATGTTAACCAAATAGCTAGCAAGCAACTCTTTTTAGTGACGCCAAGAGCGGGAACGATTTCGCCTTGGTCATCAAAAGCAACTGATATTGTGCATAATTGTGGTTTATCACAGATTCGCCGTATTGAGAGGGGGATTGCTTATTATGTGCAAGTAAGTTCAGAATTAACCGATTGGCAAAAAAACGATTTTATAGCATTAATTCATGATCGCATGATGGAAGCGGTCTTTAGCCATGTTGAGCAAGCCGAGCAGTTATTTCATGTTGAATCACCTGCGCCAGTGACAATCATTGATTTATTAGGTCAAGGTCCTAAGGCATTAGACGAGGCTAACCTTAAATTAGGTTTGGCGTTAGCATCTGATGAGATTGATTATTTAGTTGAGAACTTTAAAAAACTAAATCGTAATCCTACTGATATTGAACTTTATATGTTTGCACAAGCCAATTCTGAGCATTGTCGTCACAAGATTTTTAATGCCGATTGGGTTATTGATGGGGTAAAGCAGCCTAAATCACTGTTTAAGATGATCAAAAATACTTTTGAACACACTCCTGATTATGTTTCGTCCGCTTATAAAGATAATGCCGCAGTGATGGACGGTTCAATCGTTGGGCGCTTTTTTGCGGATAATGAGAATAAAACATACTGCTATCATCAAGAATATGCAGATATTTTAATGAAAGTTGAAACACATAATCATCCAACAGCTATATCACCTTGGCCGGGTGCGGCAACGGGGAGTGGTGGTGAAATTCGTGATGAAGGGGCAACTGGACGCGGTGCTAAACCTAAAGCGGGCTTAGTTGGGTTTTCAGTTTCTAATTTGCGTATTCCTAATTTTGAACAACCTTGGGAGCAAAATTTTGGTAAGCCAGATCGCATTGTGAGCGCTTTTGATATTATGATGGATGGTCCTTTAGGTGGTGCGGCGTTTAATAATGAATTTGGTCGTCCGGCTTTGTTAGGGTATTTCCGTACTTATGAAGAAAAGGTTAATAGCCATAATGGCGAGGAGCTTCGAGGTTATCATAAACCGATTATGTTAGCTGGTGGTATGGGTAATATTCGCCGTGAACATATCCAAAAAGGTGAGTTTCCAGCTGGCTCTAAACTGATTGTTTTAGGTGGCCCAGCGATGAATATTGGTTTAGGCGGTGGAGCGGCTTCGTCTATGGCGTCGGGTCAGTCTGATGCTGATTTGGATTTTGCTTCTGTTCAGCGTGATAATCCTGAAATGGAGCGCCGTTGTCAGGAAGTTATCGATCGCTGTTGGCAACTTGGTGAAGATAATCCTATCTTATTTATTCATGATGTTGGTGCTGGAGGTTTGTCTAATGCAATGCCTGAACTTGTTAGCGATGGTGGGTGTGGCGGTAAGTTTGAGCTTCGTAAAATACTTAGCGATGAACCAGGTATGTCACCACTAGAAGTTTGGTGTAATGAATCACAAGAACGATATGTGCTTGCGATTCATCCCGATAAATTGGCATTATTTGCTGAACTTTGTCAGCGTGAGCGTGCACCTTATGCGGTGATTGGTCAGGCAACCGCCAATAAGGCGGTTACCTTGCATGATGAGCATTTTAATAATCATCCCATCGATTTGCCATTAGATGTGCTACTTGGTAAAACGCCTAAAATGCAACGTGATGTTAAAACTCACCAAGCACATGGTGATAGTTTTTCAACTTCTGAAATTAATTTATATGATGCGGTCAAACGTATTCTACATTTGCCAACCGTTGCCGAAAAGACCTTTTTAATTACTATTGGCGATCGTTCAGTGACGGGTATGGTTGCTCGTGATCAAATGGTTGGGCCTTGGCAAGTACCTGTTGCTGATTGTGCTTTGACTACTGCAAGTTTGGATAGTTATTATGGTGAAGCTATGTCAATCGGTGAACGTGCGCCAGTTGCGTTACTTAATTTTGCCGCATCAGCAAGGCTTGCAGTTGGTGAGGCAATTACTAATATTGCCGCAACCAATATTGGTGATATCAAACGCATTAAGCTTTCAGCTAACTGGATGGCAGCGGCCGGGCATCCGGGCGAAGATGCTGGGCTTTATGAGGCCGTTAAAGCTATTGGTGAAGAGTTATGCCCAACTTTAGGGCTTGCTATTCCTGTTGGTAAAGATTCGATGTCCATGAAAACGACATGGCAACAAGATGGTGAGCAAAAAACCATGACTTCACCATTATCATTGGTAATTTCGGCATTTGCGCGTGTTGAAGATGTGCGTAAAACAGTGACACCACAATTGCGTACTGATCAGGATAATACATTATTGTTGGTTGATTTATCGAAAGGTCATCAAGCACTAGGAGCCACCGCACTTGCCCAAGTGTATCGTCATTTAGGCCAAAAAACAGCGGATGTTCATGATCCTAAAGAACTACTTGCTTTTTATAATGCGATTCAGGCTTTAGTAAACCAGAATGCTTTGCTTGCTTATCATGATCGTTCTGATGGTGGGCTGTTTGTGACATTGGCCGAAATGGCTTTTGCTGGATATTGTAGTGTTGATGTAGACATTACCTCGTTAGGTCATGATGTGATTGCTTCGTTATTTAATGAAGAATTAGGCGCGGTTATTCAAGTAGCTAGTAACCGTTTAGATGATGTGATGGCTTGCTTTAAGCAGTTTGGCTTATCCCATACGGTTCATGTGCTTGGTAATGCTAAAACTGGTCAACAAATTATTGTGCGTGATAACTCAGCTACGGTATACCGTGAATCACGCTTAACCTTGAGAACATGGTGGGCGCAAACGACATGGCAAATGCAACGCTTACGTGATAATCCTGAATGTGCAGATCAAGAACATCAAGCTAAACAAAATGAAGATGATCCAGGATTAAATGTGCACTTAACTTTTGATCTGCAAGCCGATATTGCAGCACCTTATATTGCTAAAGGAATAAGACCAAAAGTCGCTGTTTTACGTGAGCAAGGCGTTAATTCACACGTTGAAATGGCGGCAGCATTTGATAGAGCTGGCTTTGAAGCAATCGATGTACATATGACTGATTTACTTTCTGGTCGAATTACGCTTAGTCAATTTAGTACACTGGTTGCTTGTGGTGGCTTCTCTTATGGCGATGTTTTAGGAGCAGGTGAAGGTTGGGCCAAATCTATTTTATTTAATAAAAAAGTGCGTGATGAATTTGAACAATTCTTCCATCGCAAAGATACTTTATCGTTAGGGGTTTGTAACGGTTGTCAGATGATGTCGAACCTTAAAGATTTAATTCCGGGAGCGGATTTGTGGCCTCGTTTTGTTCGCAATTTGTCAGAACGTTTTGAAGCTCGCTTTAGTTTAGTGCAAATTCAATCAAGTCCTTCGTTACTATTTACTGATATGGCTGGTTCGCATATGCCAATTGCTGTTTCACACGGGGAAGGACGTGTTGAAGTGGGTGATGATGTTCATCTAAGCCGTTTAGAAGCATCAGGATTAATTGCCGTACGTTATATTGACCATTTTGGCAAAGTAACACAGCAATACCCTGCTAATCCAAATGGTTCGCCAAACGGTATTACTGCAGTGACATCTCAAGATGGGCGGGCAACTATTATGATGCCACATCCAGAACGGGTATTTAGAACAGTAACTAATTCATGGCATCCTGATAACTGGGGTGAAGATAGCCCTTGGATGAGAATATTTCGTAATGCTCGTAAGCAATTAGGTTAAATAAAACAAAGATCGCCGACAATGGTGTCGGCGAATATGTTTATTTGTTGAGTAGTTTAAGCAGTAACTGAGTGCTTTTGTCTTTCGATAAGTGGCTGCGCTAAAACGTGCTCCATTTTTCGTAATAGCTCGTCTGTTTCTTCCCAGTTAATACATGCGTCAGTCACAGATACGCCATATTTAAAGTTTTCTGGTGGTTGCTCGGAAGGCTGATTTCCTTCAAATAAGTTACTTTCAATCATTACACCAATAATCGAATTATTGCCTTTTTCTATTTGCTCGATAATGGAATTAGCAACAATAGGTTGATTTCGATAATCTTTATTTGAATTCGCATGGCTACAGTCAACCATTAAGTTAGGTAACAATCCTGCCTTTTTCATTTGTGTTTCGCACAATGCGACATCTTCAGCATCATAATTTGGTGTTTTACCGCCACGCAAAATAACATGGCCGTGAGGATTGCCTGTTGTTTGTAAAACCGTTACTTGTCCTTGTTGGTTAATTCCTACAAAACGATGAGGCATAGAGGCTGATTTCATGGCATTAATTGCAACATCTAAACTGCCATCTGTTCCATTTTTAAAACCAACAGGCATTGAAAGTCCCGAGGCCATTTCTCGATGCGTTTGTGATTCAGTAGTTCTTGCCCCAATTGCAGACCAACTAATTAAATCGCCAATGTATTGTGGTGTGTTGGGATCTAGCGCTTCGGTTGCAATAGGTAAACCAATTTTAGCAATATCAAGCAGTAATTTACGTGCTTTTTTTAGACCATGCTCAATATCAAATGAACTATCCATATGGGGGTCGTTTATCATACCTTTCCAACCAACTGTGGTTCTTGGTTTTTCAAAATAAACACGCATGACGATAAATAAGTGATCCTTAACTTCGTCTGATAGTTTTTTTAATTTATGCGCATATTCTATTGCCGCAACAGGATCATGAATAGAGCAAGGACCACAAACAATTAGTAAACGGTGATCTTGGCGTTCTAAAATATCTACAATGGCTTGTCTTGATGAGGCAATTTGTTTTTCAAGATCATGGGATAGCGGATAAAGCTTTTTTATCTCTTCAGGGGTAATTAGCATGTGTTCATCTCTAATTCGAATATTATTTAGTGTATCTTTTAACATTTCTGCTGTCCTTGTTAAAATCATTTAATTATTTTATATGTAAATTATGAATTACGTAGTTCTTTATTATGTAAACACAAAATTACATAATAGTAAATAAAATTTATACGATATCGTTATGATATCTTAAAATATTTATGAAATATAATTCAATATTATACAAATAAAGCTGTTTTATTTTATCAATATCTGTAAAATTGTATGTAAATATTTTTTTACACTAAAGTAATGGTTAACAGCAACGTTTGTCAAAAAATTTTAGGTATTTATGCGTTTAAGTATAAAAATAACAATTTTAAAACCAATATTAAGTGTTCACTATTGAATTTAATACGATACTTTTATCAATACCATCTATCACATCAACATGCCCAATTTTCGTTGGTACAACCAGTCGTAATTGTCCAGATAGTACTTTTTTGTCTCGTAACATGTGTGGAAGGTAAGATTCAACCGGCATTTGTGTTGGTCTGCTAACAGGTAGTTTAGCGCGTATTAGCAAGTTTTTAATTCGATCAAGATCTGATTGTGTTAATTTACCAAGTGATTTGGCAGTTTGAGCAGCCATTAACATTCCCACGCTGACAGCTTCACCATGTAGCCAGCTTCCATAACCTAGCTCTGCTTCTATAGCATGGCCATACGTGTGGCCAAGGTTTAAAATTGCACGCATGTCTTGTTCTGTTTCGTCGGCTGCAACCACTTTTGCTTTCAGTTCGCAACAGCGATAAATACAGTAACTAAGTGCATTACTGTCTAGGTTGAGTAAATCTTCAATATGCTGTTCTAACCAATTAAAAAATTCAGCATCTAAAATAATGCCATATTTTATAACTTCGGCAAGCCCTGCTGATAGCTCTCTTTGCGGTAAGGTTTTTAAGCAGTTGAGGTCAATAACCACCGCTTGTGGTTGGTAAAAGGCACCAATCATATTTTTACCTAGCGGGTGGTTAATGGCTGTTTTACCACCAACGGATGAATCAACTTGGGAAAGTAGCGTGGTTGGTACTTGAATAAATTTAATTCCACGTTGATAAGCCGATGCTGCAAACCCAACAACATCCCCAATGACACCCCCGCCAAGAGCAATAAGGGTTGAGCTACGAGTATGGTTATTAGTAAGTAGAGCCGTAAGAATTGTGTTCCATGTTTCCATGGTTTTATACTGTTCACCATCTGGAACAACGACAGAATCAGTCTTTACACCGTGCTTTTCAAGCATATTAATCACTGTCTGCAAATAAAGTGGGGCGATTGTTTCATTTGTTGCAATGAGTACACGTTGACCTGCTTGAAGTTTAAAATGTTCGAATTCGGTAAGGATATTTTCACCAATTGCGATTGGATAACTGCGTTTTGCTAACGCCACGTTTAATATTTTTTGCATATTAATTTCCAAACAGGTCCAAGTTGATTTATTGTTGCATGTTAGCGATAAAAGAGTAGCAGTGCAACTTAGAATCATTTAAACTTATCAACAATTTTGATTTATGATATTAAATTTTATATGTCTTTATCTATTGTTTTAGCACAAAAAAATTGGCGTGTGGGCGATATTGAAGGGAATGTTCAACAGATTATTGAATTGATAAATAGCCACTCATCCGATGATCTTATTATTTTTTCTGAACTTGCTTTGTGCGGTTATCCCCCTGAGGATTTAGTATTTCGATCTGATTTTAAAGATCGTTGTCAAAAGGCACTTGCTTTAATTGAGCAAGCCAGTAAACATTGTGCGGTTATTGTTGGGCATCCACATTGGCAAGATACGCAACTTTATAATGCATTGTCATTTTTTTGTGATGGAAAATTACTAGCTTGCTATCATAAACAGTTACTACCTAATTATAATGTATTTGATGAGAAGCGTTATTTTACTGCAGGTAGTCAAACGTGTGTTGTCAACTTTAAAGGTCAAAAGATTGGCTTGTTAATTTGTGAAGATCTTTGGCAAAATCAGCCAATTGATGATATTAAACATGCTCAAGTTGATTTTGTAGTTGCAATTAATGCTTCACCTTATGATTATGAAAAACAGCAACAGCGATATGATTTGGTTAAACATCATGCTAAACGCACAAGTTTACCAATTATTTATGTCAACCAAATTGGGGGACAAGATGAGCTGGTATTTGATGGTGGTTCTTTCATTTGTAATGAACACGGTGAAATTGTTTGTCAGCTAAAATCATTTGAAGAACAAGTTTCTTCTTTTGAATATGGTGTTAATCATCAGGCGATAATTGATAATAATGAAAATGATCAATTAGCTTCAGTTTATGATGCATTGGTACTTGCAACTCGCGATTATGTGACTAAAAATGGCTTTGAAGGTGCGGTTTTAGGTCTTTCTGGCGGGATTGATTCTGCACTAACACTGGCAATTGCTGTAGATGCTTTAGGTAAAGATAAAGTGCAAGCTGTGATGATGCCATTTCGTTATACAGCTGATATTAGTATTGCTGATGCTAAAGAAGAAGCAGAAATACTAGGGATTGAATTTGATATTGTTTCTATTGAACCGATGTTTGATGCGTTTATGTCATCGTTAAGTTCAATGTTTATTGGCTTGCCCAAAGATACTACTGAAGAAAATCTGCAAGCACGTTGTCGTGGTGTTATTTTAATGGCGATATCAAATAAGCGCCGAAGGTTGGTTCTTACAACCGGTAATAAGAGTGAGATGTCGGTCGGTTATGCAACACTTTATGGCGATATGGCAGGTGGTTTTGATGTGCTTAAAGATGTTCCTAAAACTATGGTATTTGCATTATCAAAATATCGAAATATGCGTTCTTATGTGATTCCTGAACGAGTAATAGCTCGCCCTCCTTCAGCAGAGCTAGCGCCGGATCAGAAAGATGAAGACAGCTTACCACCTTATGATATTTTAGATGGAATTTTGAAAGGTTATATTGAACTAGATCTCTCCATTGAACAACTTGTTGCTCAAGGTTATGATGAAGTGACAATAAGGCGGGTTATTAAATTGGTTGATATCAATGAGTATAAACGTCGTCAATCTGCTGTCGGTCCGAAAATAACAACTCGTAATTTTGGCAAAGGTAGGCGTTATCCTATTACTTCTGCTTTTGGATTTAAAAATTGGTGATCTCGAATTAATTAAGGTGAATTGATATGAAAAAAATTGAAGCAATTATTAAACCATTTAAACTTGATGATATTCGAGAGGCACTTGCCGAGCAAGGTATTAGCGGAATGACAGTTACTGAGGTTAAAGGATTTGGTCGTCAAAAAGGGCATACTGAACTTTATCGTGGTGCGGAATATATGGTTGATTTTTTGCCGAAGGTCAAAATTGAGCTTATTGTCTCGGATGATATTTTAGAAACGTGTATTGAGGCCATTATGAAAACGGCACAAACCGGTAAAATCGGTGATGGTAAGATTTTTGTTTATAATGTTGAGCAAGTGATCCGTATTCGTACTGGCGAAATGGATGAATCGGCGATTTAATTCAATTTGTTATTGAATATCTGGTCTTTCTCTTTTTAATAATTCGGAACTTACAACACCTTGAATTGAACATATGAGAAGGGTCATATTTGCCCCCTTTTCAAGTAGTAATAATTTTTCAGTTGTATTTGGTGCTGGGACTG
The DNA here is from genome assembly GCF_001690875.1 of Gilliamella sp. wkB18. Taxonomy (NCBI): domain Bacteria; kingdom Pseudomonadati; phylum Pseudomonadota; class Gammaproteobacteria; order Orbales; family Orbaceae; genus Gilliamella; species Gilliamella sp. wkB18. The sequence goes on along the minus strand of NZ_LZHM01000049.1, from coordinate 20,213 downwards.
TTTTTACACCAATAACAGTCCCATTGTTATCATGCCAAACTTGAACATCCTCATTGATATTGCGAATTTTGGGATTCGCAATATAAAGTTGGTTATCTTCCATATTTTTCCATTTTAAGAAATTTAATGTATTTTTAATTTGTTTTATATCGTTATCAATAATAAATCCCCAAAAATAATACTTTCCGATCCTACCTAAATCCATAGCACTATCATAGTACCCTTTTATTGTTAAATCTTTATATTTAAAAGGGGTAGAAAAGTATAAGAAATTTTTAGAGGCATCAACACGGTTTGTTACTTGTATATAAGCCAAATTCTCATCGACAGTTTGGATATTGGTAAATTGTTGTAGTTCATCTTTATTATTATAAATAGTACTAAAAAAATTAGGATTACAAAGAACAAACGTTTCTATTAATGGTTGTTTATCGGCTAATGCCGTAAACGGGAAAAATAGGAAAAATACGCTCATAAAATTCTTTATCATAATAATGGTATAAAACGCAATGAATATTATTTAATTAACTAATACAGATTGTATAATTATTAAGTCAGAATAACAATAATTAAGCTGTTTTTCTTTTTTTGTTTACTGATAAAACATAAATTTAAGCTATGTTTTTACATTAATCTGTATTAATAATAAAAAATATATTTTTCAACTATTAATGATGTTGGTTTGTTTATTTATTATGGAATATAGATCCCATAATCATTAATTGATTGTAAAAATAGTTGGAGTATTGAAAAAAATAATATAGTTTAAATTTAACAGTAAGTTAATTAATAATTTAATATCAATGGAAATAAAATATGCAAGAGTCATTTGCACATCAAATATTAACAAAATTTACTACTTTTAATGATATTTCTACTAAAACTTTTTTTGGTGGCTTCAGTATAAGTAGTGGTACAATAATGTTCGGCTGGATTGGTAAAAATGGTTTTTATTTAAGAGGCCATTCATCTTATCGTTCTCTTTTTATTGAAGCAGGAATGCAACCATTAAGTGTATCATCAGGTGTTTCAACTAAACTACTTGATTATTATAAAGTTAATGATGATTGGTTGAATGATGAGGAAAAATTGCATTCCATAGCCAAAATGGTAATTGAGCATACTAAACAAGAACTATACGAAAAAAATGAAATTAAAAAAAAGCGAATAAAAGAATTGCCAAACATGACATTATCATTAGAGCGATTATTATGTAGTGTTGGAATTAAAGATGTTGAAACATTGGAGAAAAAAGGATATTTAGAATCTTATTATATGATTAAAAGTAAAAAAGAGGAAATTTCAATTAATGTATTATTTAGCTTATATGGTTCATTACATAGACGTCATGTTGCTTCTTTATCAAAAACAATTAAAAATGAAATTAAGTTTGAATATCAACATTTTTTAGAGCAGATCGCTAATAGCTCCTAAGAGGAGCTATTAAGATTAGATGGAGTCATTATGTTAAATAATGGTTCCATTAACAATTATATCGTAACAGTCATTTCGAAATGATCTATTTTTAGATAACTATCTTCTGGTTAAGTGCACTATTGAGCTATTTTTTAATTAGAAGCTCGCCTACGAGGAGTGCGTCTAAAAGCTTTCGGTGCAGGTAAATCAACTAATAATGCCGACGGATCATATTGGCTAACTGGTATTGCATGATCAATTGCTTTTTCAATAGCAGGCAAATTTTGTGAGTAACGTTCGCAAGCTAGTGAAATAGAATAACCTTCTGCACCAGCTCGCCCAGTTCGTCCGATTCGATGCCGATAGTCATCGCAATCATCAGGAAGATCGTAATTAAAAACATGAGTAACATTAGGTATATGTAACCCTCGAGCTGCAACATCGGTGGCAACTAAAATATCAAGATCACCTTGAGTAAATTGTTCTAAAATGAATAAACGTTTTTTCTGAGCGATATCACCGGTTAATAACCCAACTCGATGACCATCAGCGACAAGGTGTCGCCAAATTTTTTCACAAGCTATTTTTGTGTTAGCAAAAACGATGCAGCGATCAGGCCATTCTTCTTCTATAAGTGTTTGTAATAAAGCTAATTTATCTTCATTGGATGGGAAGAATAATTCTTCTTTAATACGGTGGCCGATTTTTTGCTCAGGTTCAACCTCTACATACTGTGGATTATTCATATGTTCAAATGCAAGTTCACGCACATTATGTGTCAGCGTTGCAGAAAATAGCATGGTTAACCGTTTTTGTGGTATAGTCATATGTTTGAAAATCCAGCGAACATCACGAATAAATCCTAAATCAAACATACGGTCTGCTTCGTCTAATACTACAACTTGAATTGCTTTTAAGTTAATGTAATTTTGTTTCGTATAGTCAATTAACCGCCCTGTCGTTGCAATCAAAATATCCACACCTGCTGATAACATTTTTAATTGTTTGTCATAACCATCACCACCGAAAGCTAATCCTAATTTTAGCCCAGTTTCTTCAGATAATAGTTCTGCGTCATTGTAGATCTGTACAACGAGTTCACGTGTTGGGGCAATAATTATTGCTCTTGGTTGATTGGTTTTATGATCCGGTAAAGGTTCATGATTCAATAAGTAATTAAATGTTGATGCTAAAAAAGCTAGAGTTTTGCCTGTTCCTGTTTGTCCTTGCCCCGCAATATCAATGCCCTTTGAGGTTAAGGGCAAAGTTTTTTCTTGAATTGGCGTACAATATACAAAACCCTTTTTTTCAAGTGCTTTTATCACCAAAGGATCAAGAGAAAATTGATTAAAAGTTGTTTTGGTAAGGTATGATTGGATCATTGTTATCAAAAATAATTATCAGAATTGTCAAATTATAACATATTAAATGGAGTCATATCACCAATAATTATGCCCTATTATAATAATTACTAGCAGAGTACCCTAAAATAACCTAACATTAGCCAATAAAATATATTTGGAGATAATAAGCATGTGTAATAATATTGTTTCACTTTCTGAAACTAATTTTGATAGTGTTATCAATGATACAACAAGACCTGTACTAGTTGATTTTTGGGCTGAATGGTGTGGTCCTTGTAAAATGGTTGCGCCTATTTTAGAAGAAGTAGCGCAGGAATATTGCGATAAAATTGTCATCGCTAAATTAAATGTTCAAGAGAATCCAAATATAGCCCCCAAATTTGGTATTAGGGGAATTCCTACTTTATTAATTTTTAAAAATGGTAAGGTTGTTGCAACTCAAGTTGGTGCACTTTCTAAAACTCAACTTATAAGTTTTATTGACGCACAATTATAATAGGTTATTTTATTTAATCATTGTTATTAAGAAAAAGAGTAATTGAAAGAAATTACTCTTTCCCCATTTTATGTGATTTGTCCTTTATATTTAGCTTAATATTTACAAATTTTAAAAAAACAAACTTAATTTATTATAGACATATTATTGTTTTTAGTGTAAATTGCTAACCTCTTACGAAGACCCCTTTCAACAATTCATTGTTTTTCTTGATAAAGTGGTGAAAATTCTATACTCAGATATTTAGTTATCATTAAAAGCTTCATAATTAAGTGAATTCGTGTGTTGTAAGAAAGAGAATTTTCAATGAGTAAATGAAACAAATAGACAAAAATAATATTAATTGCAAACATATCTAATTTATCCTCAAGAATTTTTAAAATTATGAATTTAACTGAATTAAAAAACACATCTGTTTCCGAGCTTGTAATGCTTGGTGAAAAAACAATGGGACTAGAAAATCTAGCACGCCTTAGAAAACAAGACATTATTTTTGCAATCTTGAAGCAACATGCCAAAAGTGGTGAAGATATTTTCGGTGATGGTGTTCTTGAAATTTTGCAAGATGGATTTGGTTTTTTGCGTTCAGCTGATAGCTCGTATTTAGCTGGCCCAGATGATATTTATGTCTCACCTAGCCAAATTCGCCGGTTTAATTTAAGGACTGGAGATACTATAGCAGGTAAAATTCGCCCTCCGAAAGAAGGGGAACGTTATTTTGCTTTGTTAAAAGTGAATGAAGTTAATCACGATAAACCAGAAGACGCCCGTAATAAAATTCTTTTCGAAAACTTAACTCCACTTCATCCAAATTCTCGTTTACGAATGGAACGAGGTAACGGTTCTACCGAAGATATCACCGCAAGAGTTCTTGATTTAGCATCACCAATTGGTAAAGGTCAACGTGGTTTAATAGTTGCTCCACCTAAAGCGGGTAAAACGATGCTTTTGCAAAATATTGCACAAAGTTTAGCGGTCAATCATCCGGAATGTGAATTGGTTGTATTAATGATTGATGAGCGCCCAGAAGAAGTGACTGAAATGCAGCGTTTAGTTAAAGGTGAAGTTGTCGCTTCGACATTCGATGAGCCAGCAGCAAGACACGTTCAAGTTGCTGAAATGGTCATTGAACGGGCAAAACGTTTGGTTGAACATAAAAAAGATGTGATTATTTTATTGGATTCGATTACACGTTTGGCGCGTGCATACAATACGGTTGTTCCTTCATCTGGTAAAGTGTTGACCGGTGGTGTAGATGCGAATGCATTGCATCGTCCGAAACGTTTTTTTGGTGCGGCGCGTAATGTAGAAGAAGGCGGGAGTTTAACTATTATAGCGACTGCGTTGATTGATACTGGTTCTAAAATGGATGAAGTTATTTATGAAGAGTTTAAAGGTACTGGAAATATGGAAGTTCATTTATCTCGTAAAATTGCTGAACGTCGTGTGTTCCCTGCCATTGACTTTAACCGCTCAGGTACGCGAAAAGAAGATCTAATGACTTCACCTGATGAACTCCAAAAAATGTGGATTTTACGTAAGATTCTTAATCCAATGGGTGAGATTGATGCGATGGAATTTTTGATCGATAAACTTGCCATGACTAAAACTAATGATGATTTTTTTGAAATGATGAAACGTTCATGATTTATTCAGTTGATGGTAAATATCATTAAAGTCATGAAAAAGAGCCGTATTGTATTCTGATACGGCTTTTTTTATGGCAAAATATAGCGTAATTTATAAAACTTAATTAAGTTTTAGGTGTTGTTAAAACCTTATGGTTAAGGTTATAGAGGTTTAATAAAGGAGCCAAATCATGTCAAAACAACAAATCGGTGTTATTGGAATGGCAGTTATGGGGCGAAATCTTGCGCTCAATATTGAAAGTCGTGGATTTTCTGTTGCTATTTATAATCGCTCTAAAGATAAAACAGAACAAGTCATGACTGAACATTCTGATAAGAAATTGGTTCCTTATTATACAATTGAAGATTTTGTCAATTCTTTAGAAAAACCACGCCGTATCCTGATTATGGTGCAAGCAGGTAAAGGTACTGATGCAGTAATTGATGAGTTGCGCCCACTTTTAGATAAAGGTGATATTATTATCGATGGTGGGAATGCCTATTTTGAAGATACAATTCGTCGTAACAAAACATTGTTAGCAGAAGGATTTAACTTTATTGGTACTGGTGTTTCAGGTGGCGAAGAGGGAGCGCTAAAAGGTCCATCAATTATGCCTGGTGGGCAAAAAGAGGCTTATGAATTAGTTGCCCCAATATTAGAGAAGATTGCAGCTAAGGCTAATGGCGAGCCTTGTGTTGCTTATATAGGTCCAAATGGCGCTGGTCATTATGTAAAAATGGCTCATAACGGCATTGAGTATGGCGATATGCAACTGATAGCTGAAAGCTATTCGGTATTAAAACATGCTGTTGGTTTAACTAATGATGAACTTGCTGAGGTGTTTACAGATTGGAATAAAGGCGAGTTAGACAGTTATTTAATCGAAATTACCGCTGATATCTTTAAGCATAAAGACGAAAACGGTAATTATTTAATTGATGTGATTTTAGATGCGGCAGGCAATAAAGGTACAGGTAAATGGACCAGCCAAAGTGCTTTAGATTTGGGTGAGCCTTTATCTTTAATCACTGAGTCTGTATTTGCTCGTTATCTATCAGCAATTAAAGATCAACGAGTTGCGGCGGCAAAAGTGTTAAAAGGTCCTCAAAAAGCGCCTTATAGTGGTGATAAGCAGGAGCTTATAGAAAAAGTCCGTAAAGCACTTTATATGGGTAAAATTATCTCTTATGCACAAGGTTTTGCACAGCTAAAAGCCGCTTCTCATAAATATCAATGGAATTTAAATTATGGAGAAATAGCTAAAATATTTAGAGCAGGTTGTATTATTCGTGCACAGTTTCTTCAAAAAATTACCGACGCTTATGCTGATAATAATGAGATTGATAATCTGCTATTAGCACCATATTTTAATCAAACGGTCGAAGCCTACCAACAATCATTGCGTGATGTGGTATCTTTAGCGGTACAACAAGGTATTGCTGTTCCAACACTTTCAGCAGCGATTGCTTATTATGATAGTTATCGATCAGCGGTATTACCAGCTAATTTGATTCAAGCACAACGAGATTATTTTGGTGCTCATACCTATGAGCGTATTGATAAAGAAGGTGTGTTCCATACGGATTGGCTAAATATTGAATCATAATTTAGTTGATTAATAATCTTATTTAGATATACAAAAGCGCAAGTAAGCTTTGTGCTTTTGTTTATTTGTTTTTTTAGTGAATTTATTTCTTCTTTTCCTGTCTTATACATCATTATTTCATAAATGCTTGTCATTATTGACTTTGAATTTGTCAAGCCATTTTATTTATTAAAAAATCTAGAAAAACACTATATATGGTGTATAATCTAAAAATAGATACTATATATAGTGCTATCTGGGCGGTGTGAAAACTTGGTTTTATATCATAAAAGAGTAATAAGCACATGTATATTTTTATTGATATAAAGCCTATGCCAATTGCTAATTATTAATGAATATTGAGGAAATGTATGCCTGTAGTAATAAAACGAGATGGTTGTCAAACTGCATTTAATGAGGCTCGAATAAAAGATGCAATTGTCAAAGCAGCTGTGGCTGCGAATGTTCATGATCCAGATTATTGTGCAGCGGTTGCTCGTGTTATTACTAATCAAATGAGTGATCGTGAAAGTGTTGATATCAACGAAATTCAAAATGCAGTTGAAAATCAGTTAATGTCAGGTCCTTATAAAAAATTAGCAAGAATTTATATTGAGTATCGTCATGATCGTGATCGTGCTCGTGAAGAACGTAGCCGACTAAATCAAGATATTCGCGGACTAATTGAGCAAAGCAATGTTGCTATTTTAAATGAAAATGCTAATAAAGATAGTAAGGTGATCCCAACTCAGCGTGATTTACTAGCGGGTATTGTAGCAAGGCATTATGCTAAACAATATTTATTGCCTAAAGATATTTCACGCGCTCACGATTGCGGTGAGATCCATTATCATGACTTAGATTATGCACCGTTTTTTCCAATGTTTAACTGTATGTTGATTGATTTAGACGGAATGCTAACTAATGGTTTTAAAATGGGTAATGCTGAAATTGAGCCTCCAAAATCAATTGCAACAGCAACTGCGGTAACTGCACAAATTATTGCACAAGTGGCTAGTCATATTTATGGTGGCACGACCATTAATCGTATCGATGAGGTTTTAGCAAAGTTTGTTACTATTAGTTATAACAAACACAAACAAGTGGCTGAAGAGTGGAATATTCCGAATCCAGAAGCTTATGCGAAAAGTCGTACTCAAAAAGAGTGTTATGATGCATTTCAATCTCTTGAATATGAAGTAAACACTTTGCACACAGCTAATGGGCAAACCCCGTTCGTTACATTTGGTTTTGGTTTAGGGATTAGTTGGGAATCACGCTTAATTCAAGAGTCTATTTTAAAAGTTCGTATCAAAGGATTAGGTAAAAATCATAAAACAGCAGTTTTTCCAAAACTGGTTTTTGCTATTAAAGATGGTATTAACCATAAACAGGGTGATGATAATTATGATATTAAGAAACTTGCACTTGAGTGTGCAAGTAAACGTATGTACCCAGATATTTTAAATTACGATAAAGTTGTTGAGGTGACAGGTTCATTTAAAACGCCAATGGGTTGCCGGAGTTTTTTAGGAGTGTATGAAGAAGATGGTCAATTACTTCATGATGGGCGTAATAATTTAGGTGTCATTAGTCTAAACCTGCCTCGTATAGCTATTGAAGCTAAAGGTGATGAAGTACGGTTTTGGAAAATTTTAGATAAACGTCTAGAACTCTGTAAAAAAGCATTAATGACGCGTATTGCTAGACTTGATGGCGTAAAAGCACGAGTGGCACCTATTTTATATATGGAGGGTGCTTGTGGAGTTAGACTTAACGAAGATGATAGTGTTTCTGAAATTTTCAAAAATGGTCGAGCTTCAATTTCTTTAGGTTATATTGGTCTTCATGAAACATTAAATGCACTTTACGGAAATCAAATACACCCATTTGATAGTAATGAATTACGTGAAAAAGGGCTAGCTATTGTTAATCGTTTACGTAAAGCGGTAGATCAATGGAAAGAAGAGACAGGTTACGGTTTTAGCCTATATAGTACACCAAGTGAAAACTTATGTGATCGTTTCTGTCGACTTGATACGGCAGAGTTTGGCGTGATTTCTGGTGTTACAGACAAAGGATATTATACAAACAGTTTCCATCTTGATGTTGAGAAAAAGGTTAATCCGTACGAAAAAATCGAATTTGAAAAACCTTATCCTCAAGTTGCCAATGGTGGTTTCATTTGTTATGGGGAATATCCAAATATGATTAATAATATTAAAGCATTAGAGGATGTTTGGGATTATAGTTATAGTCGCGTGCCTTATTATGGTACTAACACACCAATTGATGAATGCTATGAATGTGGCTATACCGGTGAATTTTCTTGTACCAGTAAAGGCTTTGTTTGTCCAAGTTGCGGTAATCATGATTCATCAAAAGTCTCAGTTACCCGTCGTGTTTGCGGATATTTAGGTAGCCCTGATGCTCGCCCATTCAATGCAGGCAAACAAGAAGAAGTTAAACGTCGGGTTAAACATTTAGATAACGGTCAAATTGGCTAATAATTAATTAGTTATGAATTATCATCGTTATTATTCAGTTGATGTTGTAAATGGGGAAGGAACTCGATGTACACTCTTTGTTGCTGGCTGCGTTCATCAATGTCGCGGTTGCTATAATAAAAGTACTTGGGCTTTAGATTCTGGTTTTGTTTTTACACAAGCACTTGAAAATCAAATCATTAAAGATCTACAAGATACCGAAATAAAACGTCAAGGATTATCGCTTTCTGGTGGTGATCCTTTACATCCTCAAAACGTTGCAACTATATTAAAACTGGTTCAACGTGTTAAATCTGAGTGCGATAATAAAGATATCTGGCTTTGGACTGGGTATAAGCTTGATGAGTTAACATCTGAACAACAAGCGGTTATTCCTTATATTGATGTGTTAATTGATGGAAAATTTGTACAAGAACTTGCTGATCCTCGTCTATTATGGCGGGGAAGCAGCAATCAAATTATCCATCGTTTTAAGTAAAAATTATGAACTAATTACTGGGATTTATGTAAATTTAGAAGATAAGAAATAGCTTCTCGGTAGTTAATTTCAAGGTTTTCGCTACTTGATGAAGTGATATGTAAATCAGTAATTTTGCCATTATGAATCCCATACACCCAACCATGTAAATTAACTTTTTGACCTCGTTGCCATGCAGATTGAATAATTGTAGAATGTCCAAGATTGTATACTTGTTCAATTACATTAAGTTCACATAAAACATCCAAACGGATATCGGGAGGAAATTCTCCTAGAAGTGAGCTATTTCGAAACCAAAGATCACGAATATGCAGTAACCAGTTATTAATTAGCCCTAAATCAGGATTTTCAACCGCATCACGAATTCCCCCACAACCTAAATGACCACAAACAATGATATCTTCAATTTTAAGTACATCTACAGCATATTGAACAACAGATAGGCAGTTTAAATCAGTATGTATTACAAGATTACCAACATTACGATGTACAAATAATTCGCCAGGTTTTAGCTTAATGAGTTTTTCTGCTGAAACACGGCTATCTGAACAACCTATCCACAAAAATTTCGGATTTTGTTCAACGGCAAGTTGTTTGAAAAATTCGGGATCTTCTTGTGCTATTTTTTCTGACCACTCGTGGTTAAAACGAATTAAATCGTTTACATCAAACATAATTTATATTTCCTTTTATATTTCATTATTCTTATTGAAGTGAGTTTGCCATTTTGAAAATCATTATAATTTCACTCAATTCTTTTAATATGTTGCACTTTACTTTTCATAAGTAATTTTCGACATAATGGTGTAGTCAATATTTTTGCTTTAATAATTTTACTATAAAGTTTTAAACGTAGCTGAATGGTTTTTTGATAGTAACGTTTATTAGGATTTGGAGCACCATTATTTAAGATTTTACTTAAAATCTCAGCACTATCTAGAGCGTAGCTTATCCCTTCTAAGGAACTTGCACTAATAAAGCCAGCTGCTTCTCCAATCAAAAAAATATTTTCGCTGCCAGTATAGAAATCACGGAATCGATTTGGATAAATCACTAAACATTTTTCCGTTTTAAATGGCTCTCCAAAAATAAACCCTTGTTTTATTAATTTTTGTTTAAGATGCTCAAAATTTTGGGCTGCTTCTTTTTTAGGGAATGCACCTCCTAAAATAAAATAACCATCTTTAGAGATGCTCCAAGCATAGCAATTTGTTGATTCATTATCGAAAATACACGAATAAAATGGTTTTTTATGCTGATCAGTGAACCATTGTTGGATTGCGACATACTGTCTAATGGTATGATGGGGATAGCGCATTCTTCTAACAAGAGAATTGGCACCGTCAGCACCGACTACATATTGGGCTGTGGTGTTTTGTTCATTTTTATTTTCATCAAGATAAGTGATCTGATAACCATCAATAATACGCCTTACTTCTTTACAGAGTGTATTATGAAGAACGGTTACATTTGATGGTATTAGTGACTTTAGCCACAGATCAAATTTGTGCCGATCAAAACTTACATAACTCCGCTGATAATTGCGAACAAGTTTGGTTTGTAAGTCATAAGTTCTGACACTAAAAATTTGAGGATCAGTTAAAATATCAGCCGGTAAGTTTATATTTTGCCTAGCAAAGGCCTTTTGAGCATCATCTGCTAATAGCCCCCCACAAGGTTTATGAAATCCTTCATTACCTACTTTGTGTTTTGTATCTAATGCAATGACTTTGAAAGAAGAGCTAAGTAAACGAGCTAGTGTACTGCCAGCAGGGCCAAGACCAATGATTGCGATATCGTAATCCATGTTATTATATTGCTTATTTGATCGCTTTTAAAAATGAGCTATGTTATCAAATTATATTAAGTGTGGCTATTAGATATGTGAGCTTATTTTATTATGCCATTTATCAAATGGTAATGTGCGACTAATTAACACCAATCGAGATATTCTTTACGGTGCATTTTCCCAAGTGGAACCATAGTCAAATTCTACATACTTTATGTGTATCTTGAACAATCAAGCCTTGGTTGTTACCCTTAATAGCCAAAATACTTTTGTAGCGTAGCTATCGTTGCCATATTGTTTGACTAATTAAATCATCAATAAAATATATTATGGTATAATAGAGATAGGATTATTAAGTTAGTTGTTTCTATAATAAGGTGATCAATTTGCATTCACCCGCTATTCGTTTTGCATGTAACTTATGTAACACATTTGTCAGTTTGGTTTCGAATATTGTAGCAAATGCAGTCATTAGTTATCTCAACTATTTGGATTTCATTACTGATGTTTAATAAATTATTATCAATATTTATTTGTTCATATTCATTTTCAATAATGATTATTTTTTCATTATGGTCATTTTTCAACAAATAATTAATCATGGCGGTTTTTTTCGGACCAAGAAAACCTGTTAATATTGTAATAAGAATTAATAGTATATTAATTTTTTCTGTTATCTAATAATCTTAATTTTAGCAACATTTAAAACCACTCTTACCTGAATAACGAGCATCTTGGCGTTCTTTAAAAAACTCTTCATAAGTCATAGGGATTTGATCAGGATGCGTTAGCTTCATATGTTGGACATAATTGTCATAATCAGGAATACCGATCATTAATTTAGTTGCTTGACCAAAGTATTTTCTTGCTTTAGTGAGTGAATCAAACATATATTTCTCTTAATTAAGTAATATTAATTTTAGCTATATAAATGATTGTTTTTACATTATATAACTCAATTAATTATTAAAATTATTTCTGTTCCACTATAAGATGCTAATCTTTAATAGTCAATCATTGATTGAGTATAATTATCACATTATAAAATAAAAGTTTATATAGTCGCTGATTTTATTTACCTAATTAGCCATTAAACAATAGGATATATTCTAATATTTTCATAAAATTCATTTATCTATTAGTAAATAACTTCTATAATGTTCGCCAATTTATAATGTATAAGAGTTAATAATGGAAAAGTTTCACGTAACAGGACCAACATCGCTAAATGGCGAAGTGGTTATTTCTGGCGCAAAAAATGCTGCGCTACCCATTTTATTTTCTGCAATTTTGGCAGAAAAACCAGTAGAACTTCGAAATGTTCCTAAGTTAAAAGATATCGATACAACTTTGGAATTGCTAGGCCAGCTAGGTGTAAAATATGAACGAAATGATTCCATTCACCTTGATGCAGGTCATCTGAATAACTACTGTGCACCTTATGAGCTAGTAAAAACTATGCGTGCTTCAATTTGGGCTTTAGGTCCTCTTGTCGCTCGCTTTGGACAAGGACAAGTTTCATTACCGGGTGGTTGTGCTATTGGGGCAAGGCCTGTTGATCTTCATATTAGTGGTCTTGAACAACTTGGTGCGACAATCACACTTGATGAAGGCTATGTTAAAGCGTCGGTCAATGGAAAACTAAAAGGTACTCATATTGTCATGGATAAAGTGAGTGTTGGCGCTACTGTTACGATTATGTCAGCCGCAACTTTAGCTGAAGGCAAAACTATCATCGAAAATGCAGCATGTGAACCTGAAATTGTTGATACCGCTAAGTTCCTAAATATGTTAGGCGCTAAAATTACTGGTGCAGGTACAATGCGTATTGAGATAGAAGGGGTTGAACGTTTAGGTGGTGGTATACATGAAATAGTTCCTGATCGTATTGAAACAGGGACTTTTTTAGTTGCGGCAGCTATATCTAGAAGTAAAATCACTTGCCGTAAAACTGATCCAACCCTACTTGATGCGGTGCTTTCTAAATTGAAGGAAGCTGGTGCTAAGATTGAGGTAGGTGAAGATTGGATTTGTTTAGATATGCAAGGAAAAAGGGCAAAAGCTGTTAACATTCATACTGCTCCGCATCCAGGTTTTCCTACTGATATGCAAGCACAATTCTCATTGCTAAATATGGTTGCTGAAGGTACAGGAATCATTAAAGAAACCATTTTTGAAAATCGATTTATGCATGTTCCTGAGCTAATTCGCATGGGTGCAAAGGCAGAAATTGAAGGTAATACCTTAATTACCCATGGTGTTGAAACATTGAGCGGTGCTCAAGTAATGGCGACAGATTTACGGGCGTCAGCGAGTTTAGTTTTAGCTGGTTGTATTGCTGAAGGTTTAACTACTGTTGATCGTATTTACCATATTGATCGAGGCTATGACAATATTGAAGCAAAATTAAGAAAATTAGGCGCCAATATTGAAAGAGTGAAATAATTCATTTTCGCTAAAGAAATTAATAAGTTGTTTATTCAAAAGGAGCGTAATGATGACAAAGCAAGCATTGGTGTTTTTATCGAATGGTTGTGAAGAAACAGAAGCGGTAACCACTATTGATTTATTAACCCGAGCTGATATTAAAGTTACTACTGCAAGTATTTCAAGTTCTCGTGAGGTTGAATGTTCTCGAGGAGTAACCATTTTGGCAAAAAAAATCCTTTCGGATGTTCAATACATTGATTTTGATGTTGTTGTTTTACCTGGAGGTGTTAAAGGTGCTGAAAATTTTCGAGATTGTCCACTGTTAATCGAAAAATTGAAACAAACGCACCAAAGTGGCGGCATTGTTGCAGCAATCTGCGCCTCTCCAGCTATGGTTTTACAACATCATAACTTATTTTCACACGCATATATGACTGGTTATCCAACTACTAAAGAGGCGTTTAAAAATTGGAAGTCCGATAGAGTTTATTTTGATGAGTTGTATAAAGTTATTACTAGCCAAGGTCCCGCAACGTCTATTGATTTTGCTTTGAAAATTATAGATGCGTTGTTAGGCCGAATAAAAGCAGCTGAGATTGCTCGGCAATTAGTTCTTCCTTCGGGGATTGAATCCTATCAATAAATAGGTACTAAATGTCAAATTCACATTTGTATGAAAAATTAGTTAAAAGAGCGATGCTAGGCGCTGTTTCAATTTCTATTTCCTTAATTTTAATTAAATTTATTACTTGTTGGTTTACCGGTTCAATAAGTTTATTTGCTTCATTATTAGATTCAAGTATCGATTTAATTGCTTCAGGTGTTAACTTTTTTTTAGTTCGTTATGCACTTAAGCCCGCAGATGCTGATCATACTTTTGGTCATGGCAAGGCAGAATCTTTGGCCGCATTATTACAAAGTGCGTTTATTATTGGTTCTGCAATAATTTTATTACTTTCTAGTATTCGCTCTTTTATTCATCCGAGTGAACTGCAAGAACCTTTATTAGGGATTATTGTATCAACTGTTTCTGCTGTAGTTACATGTATTCTTGTTTTATATCAAAGATATGTTGTAAAAATCACCAAAAGTAATGCTATTCAAGCTGATATGTTGCATTATTCTTCCGACATGTTGTTGAATATTGCTGTTATAATTGCACTTTGTTTAAGTTGGTATGGCATTACTTATGCTGATGCGGCCTTTGCATTTTTTATTGCTTTGTATATTTGTTATAATGCTTACAAAATTGCTTATAACGCAATTCAAGATCTACTCGATAGAGCATTGCCAGATAGTGACAATAAAAAAATTGCTGAAATTGTGGCTTTATTTGATGATGTTTATGGTTTTCATGATTTAAAAACTAGACAAGCAGGTCCTATAAAATTCATTCAATTGCATATTGAACTTGATGATAATATGCCTTTAATTAAAGCACATGCTATTGCTGATTCTATTGAGAAACATATTTCTCAAGAATTTCCACAAGCAACAGTTATTATACACCAAGATCCAATTTCAGTTGTTCCTTTTGAAATGATGTATAACAAAAATTAACCAAAAATGGCTTTTATATTCTATTGTTAGTTAACTGTTAAGACCCTATAATAGAAAAAAGTTAATTATTGGGAGTGATTTTTGTATGATCAAGAAAATAGGTATTTTAACGAGTGGTGGTGATGCGCCAGGAATGAATGCTGCTATTCGAGGTGTTGTAAGAACTGCATTGACAGAAAGGTTGGATGTCTTTGGTATTTATGATGGCTATCTTGGGCTTTGCGAAGATCGAATTTACCGATTAGATCGTTATAGTGTATCAGATATTATTACTCGAGGCGGTACGTTTCTAGGTTCAGCCAGATTCCCAGAATTCAAAGATAAAGAAGTAAGGCAAAAAGCGATAGAAAATTTAAGAAAGCATCAAATTGACGCGTTAGTTGTCATAGGGGGTGATGGTTCTTATATGGGAGCAATGCGATTAACGGAAGAAGGTTTCCCATGTATAGGGTTACCTGGTACTATTGATAACGATATTAAAGGCACTGATTATACTATTGGCTATTTTACTGCTCTTAGTACGGCGGTTGAAGCAATTGATAGATTGCGTGATACCTGTTCTTCACATCATCGAATTTCAGTTATTGAAATTATGGGACGAGATTGTGGTGATTTAACCTTAAATGCAGCTGTTGCTGGTGGCTGTGAGTTTATGATTATTCCTGAAGTTTCATATACTAAAGAAGATTTGATTGAAGAAATAAAACAGGGTTTTGCAAAAGGTAAAAAGCATGCAATTGTGACCGTAACTGAACATATGTGTGATGTGAACCAACTTGCAGCAGATATTGAAGCGGCTGTTCATCATGAAACTCGTGCAACGGTATTAGGGCATGTACAGCGTGGTGGATCGCCAGTTCCTTATGATCGTATTTTAGGGTCTCGTATGGGCGCTTTTGCTGTTGAATTATTATTACAAGGCCATGCTGGAAGAAGTGTAGGTGTTCAAAATGGTAAATTAGTTCATCACGATATTGTAGATGCTATCAACAATATGAAGCGGCCATTTGATATGGAACTATATAATACAGCTAAACGCTTATTCTAAGTAGGGTATTGTCGATAAAATCAGCTTAATTTAAAAATATAGGCCTATTAAAGGTGAGCTATTGATTGCAAAGATTATATCTCATTTGTTGACCTAACGTTCACCTTATAAGCTTTAACAATTCATTATTAATATGCATTTCAAGCAAATATAAATTTCTTTAAATTTTTCTCTATAAAAACCCATTAAAAAATTTTGACAATTAAATAAAAGTTACTCTAATTGTCATAGATTAATTATAAATATAATACGATGAATATTATATTTATAATTAAACTTGGGTAAAATTTAAAAAATGAAGGGGATTATGTCGCTAATATATCGAGAAGACCTAGAGCGTATTTATGTGGTAGATAATAACCAAGAAATAGCAGAAATGACATTTTCTAGAATAGGCCAAGATAAGGCAGCCATTAATCATACCTATGTTGATCCTCGATATCGAGGGCAAGGCATAGCTAATAAATTATTAAGTCTTGTTTTGAAAAAGTTAAAACAAGAGCAACGAGAAATCATATCTTTATGTTCATTTGTAGATAAAAAATTAATTTAATAATAAGTTTCAAATATTTTTTAAACTGCTTCAGCGAAGTAATATCATATTTTAATAATTTTCTGTATTTATCTATAAATAACTTACTAGTGACATCTAAATATATGATACATTATCATTAATAATTATATTTTAATTTCTAATATTCAAAATGGCATCATTACAAGCTCAGAAAATTCATTCTATACATGTATTACGTGGTGTTGCAATTATTATGATTGTTTTTAGTCACTGCTTGGGTGTGTTTAAAAATACTCATTTAATTGCTAATAGTTATTTATTTTCTTTTTTAAATTTATTTGCATTTAACTTCACGACATTTTTTGTATTAATTGCTGGTTTTTTATTTCAACATCTAACATATAAATTTGATACTAAAACATATTATTTATCAAAGTTTAAGACTGTCGTGTGTCCTTATATTTCGGTATCTATTTTTTGTTTTATTTTTTTTCATTATCAAAATTTATCTAATTTACCTTCGCTATCATTCACTGAACCCAGCATAATAAGCAAAGTTGTTATAATGATGCTAACTGGAACGCAGCTTTTGCCTTTATGGTTTATCCCAATGATTATTATTGTTTATGCAATGGGTCCTATTTTTTTATATTGGTCAAAAAAAAGTTTAATTATTGCTGGCATGATTTCTATGTTTTGGGTGGTGATATTTACTAAACCTGATTTTACTAAGCCTCTTCTGAATTTATTGCATTATGGACCTGTTTATTTAACAGGAATGATGATAAGGCAAAATTATGAAACAATTATAAGGGCAGTAAAAAATAATTTGTTTTTAATTATCTTATTTTTTAACTTATGTTTTTTCGTACCATTTATTGGTCGTTATGTTGATAATCTTGGCGTTGAAAAACTTTATCTTGATACTTTACAAAAAATTATTCTATTTATATTAGCTCTTTACTTTTTAGATGGACTTAATGGTAAAACTAATGATGGGAAGGCTTATAAATTTTTATCTTATATGGCAAATATTAGTTTCCCAATTTATTTTATTCATGAAATTATTGTTTTTCAGTTGGAAAAATTATTATTTGATACCCCAATGGGAAATATAACTTTAACAACAAATGGTTTATTAGCATCATTAGGCGCAATTATTTTATTAATATTAACTCTAATAATAAGTGTAATTATAGCTAATATAATAAAATCAATCTTCAAAGATAAAGCAAAATATCTTATTGGTAGTATTCGCTAAAATAAAGTTGTAATGTTGTCGTAATTAAGTTTGGTATTTACTAAATACCGCCTCAATATTAGTATTACGCAATTTACAAGTAAATTTTAATTAATGTTTTGTTTTTAAAAAACATATTTACACCATTTTGTTTTATATCAACAATTTTAATGAAATAGATTGAGTAAATAAAAAACAAACGATAAAAAAAATATAATTAACACTTGCATGATTTTTTAAAGTCCCTATAATGCGCACCCACTGACACGACGTCATCGAAATTGGACGGGAATAGAGTTGGTGAACAAGGTCAAAAATTTTGAAAAAAGATCTTGACGAATAAAAAGGTGTAGCGTAACATACGCAGCCCTTGAGACAGCAAAGATGATTAACAAAAAGTTGATTGAGAATTGGAAGCTGTTAGCTCTTTAAAAAGAAGAAACAGACAATCTGTGTGGGCACTTGCGAGACGAAAGATTAAAAGTCTACGGACTAAAAAGATTAAGAAGTCTTGATAAGTGACACTGAAGATTCATTTGAATATGTCAGAGACAGTTATTGAGCATCAAACTTTAAATTGAAGAGTTTGATCATGGCTCAGATTGAACGCTGGCGGCAGGCTTAACACATGCAAGTCGAACGGTAACATGAGTGCTTGCACTTGATGACGAGTGGCGGACGGGTGAGTAATGTATGGGGATCTGCCAGATGGAGGGGGACAACAGTTGGAAACGACTGCTAATACCGCATAAAGTTGAGAGACCAAAGTACGGTTCCGCGAGGACGTGCGCCATTTGATGAACCCATATGGGATTAGCTAGTTGGTGGGGTAAAGGCTTACCAAGGCGACGATCTCTAGCTGGTCTGAGAGGATGACCAGCCACACTGGAACTGAGACACGGTCCAGACTCCTACGGGAGGCAGCAGTGGGGAATATTGCACAATGGGGGGAACCCTGATGCAGCCATGCCGCGTGTATGAAGAAGGCCTTCGGGTTGTAAAGTACTTTCGGTAGTGAGGAAGTTTTGGGTATGAAAAGTGCCTAGAATTGACGTTAGTTACAGAAGAAGCACCGGCTAACTCCGTGCCAGCAGCCGCGGTAATACGGAGGGTGCGAGCGTTAATCGGAATGACTGGGCGTAAAGGGCATGTAGGCGGATAATTAAGTTAGGTGTGAAATCCCTGGGCTCAACCTAGGAATTGCATTTAAAACTGGTTATCTGGAGTATTGTAGAGGAAGGTAGAATTCCACGTGTAGCGGTGAAATGCGTAGAGATGTGGAGGAATACCGGTGGCGAAGGCGGCCTTCTGGACAGATACTGACGCTGAGATGCGAAAGCGTGGGGAGCAAACAGGATTAGATACCCTGGTAGTCCACGCTGTAAACGATGTCGATTTGGAGTTTGTTGCCTAGAGTGATGGGCTCCGAAGCTAACGCGATAAATCGACCGCCTGGGGAGTACGGCCGCAAGGTTAAAACTCAAATGAATTGACGGGGGCCCGCACAAGCGGTGGAGCATGTGGTTTAATTCGATGCAACGCGAAGAACCTTACCTGGTCTTGACATCCACAGAATCTTGTAGAGATATGAGAGTGCCTTCGGGAACTGTGAGACAGGTGCTGCATGGCTGTCGTCAGCTCGTGTTGTGAAATGTTGGGTTAAGTCCCGCAACGAGCGCAACCCTTATCCTTTGTTGCCATCGATTAGGTCGGGAACTCAAAGGAGACTGCCGTTGATAAAGCGGAGGAAGGTGGGGACGACGTCAAGTCATCATGGCCCTTACGACCAGGGCTACACACGTGCTACAATGGCGTATACAAAGGGAGGCGACCTCGCGAGAGCAAGCGGACCTCATAAAGTACGTCTAAGTCCGGATTGGAGTCTGCAACTCGACTCCATGAAGTCGGAATCGCTAGTAATCGTGAATCAGAATGTCACGGTGAATACGTTCCCGGGCCTTGTACACACCGCCCGTCACACCATGGGAGTGGGTTGCACCAGAAGTAGATAGCTTAACCTTAGGGAGGGCGTTTACCACGGTGTGATTCATGACTGGGGTGAAGTCGTAACAAGGTAACCGTAGGGGAACCTGCGGTTGGATCACCTCCTTACGAAGAGCTCGTAAGTGTTCACACAGATTGTTTGTTTAGAAAGAG
>NZ_LZHM01000048.1:0-982 GCF_001690875.1 Gilliamella sp. wkB18 | reverse complement strand
GATATTGGCAGATTTATAATGCACCATAAAACTATTGATCCACCCCCAAACAAATGTACTTCCTGCACCGGCTCGCATAGGATCTAACATAATATGATCTATCACTTGGTGCGTGCCCGGTTGGCAGACCATTAACACGGTTGAACTTAAGGCATTACGTGACATATTATGAATAATAACACCGTGCAAATCGTCCCAATCATATTCTTTTATTCGGCGTTTTTTCGGTTGTAAAAATACCGAAGGGTGATGTAAAAACTTAAAGTTAAAAAAGTAACTTTCATTAACATAGACTTTACCGGTTTTACGATTAAATATAATGGGGCTGCCAAAACGAGAGAAAGCATTTTGGTAGAATTCAGGAATGGATAGATATAAAGCGGCACAACAAGTAATAAAACCACCAACTCCTATAAAACAAAGCATACTACCGCTATCAGAATGATCATAATCCATAATAAATGTACAAGATCCGACTACTAATATACTTCCCAAAATAATAGCAACAAAGTAAAGGCAAGCATAAAAAATCTGATCATTGTGATCCTGACGAATAAAGGCACAATAGGTATTATTGGCATAACTTAAGCGATCGTCATGCAAAGGTACACTATAAGGACCTTTATCTAGATCCCCAAACCAACCAAGAATTTGCGGGCGGTATTTTGATGGCATAATTATTCCTTATTCCTTATTCCTTAATCATCTGGGTTATTCCGTTATATGGTACCGTTGTTTGATTTCGGCGAGCTCTTCTTGCGATGTGGCATTAAACGCTTCGACCATCCATTCGGGCCAGCCTTCACCTTCAATCCTATGGGCTTTAAATTCCGCTTCTTGATCTGACTTATATTCGCCGTCATCGATATTGGCAGATTTATAATGCACCATAAAACTATTGATCCATCCCCAAACAAATGTACTTCCTGCACCGGCTCGCATAGGATCTAACATAATATGATCTATCACTTGGTGCGTGCCC
>NZ_LZHM01000047.1:0-15376 GCF_001690875.1 Gilliamella sp. wkB18 | reverse complement strand
AAGCATAAGATAGACATAACGCTTTCTCCTTTTCTCGCCTGATTACTAAGCCATTCAGTACTTTACCGCCTGCTTTATTCCATTTCGGAAACTCATTACAAGCTGCTTTATAATCACCGTTGTTCAGATGTTTATACATCGTTGATTTCTTCATGTTTGAACAACCGCAATTAAACGTAATCGACGTCACAGCATCAAAAACAGGTTGAGGCAAATGAAAACCATTAGCGTAGCGATTGACACACCGCTCCGCAGTTTTGATATCACCAACCCAACGCTCCGCTATTTCCTCGTCTGTGTAAGCTTTTTGCTGAATGTTACCCGTTGAGCCGATACCTACTGTTAACACATTAGCAGGACAATAATATGGCTCTCTTGCGCATGATTCAGCGTTACCGATTATTTCAAGCCCCGCCTTGCTTGTTCTGATTTCAGCCTGATAATTAGCAAGAACAATAGCAATTATTGCTGAAACACTACAAATCGCACTCGTCGCTATCCTTGTTGTGTTTTTCATAGTATTGTTCTCGCAAGTTTTTTTTATGATAAAAGTCTCGGCGTTTATACAACCAGTTAATGATAAATGTCGCTATTGATAAAATAATACCGACAATAATGGCAATATCATTTAAGCTAAGCGCACCTAAAAGCGTGCATAAAACACCCCAGAAATAGGAAATCGGTGAAGTGTATTTTTCCATAATAAATATTCTTGTTAGTTAATGATGTGACAGCGTACTAGCTAAATGTTAGTTATGTGTGTGTCTAGCTTTGCTGTCGATTCTGTAGATGTTGACGACATCAATGTCGCCGACATGCGTGAAATTTGGGTATAAAAAAACCGCAATTAAGCGGTTTGATTAAATCGTAAGCAGTTATAAAGAATTAAGGCTCAATTAAGAGCCTTAAAGGGTCAGTGTACCACCACTGAATATTAAGGTTACCCCCGATCACCGTATAGAAAGTGAGTTACCTCAAACGCAATTAGATAATAATGTATTTATCTAAATTAGTCAAGTATTTCTGCAATCAAGAGTTGAAATCAATCAAAAAAGCGACCAAAAACGAGGAGTTAAAGTAAAAGCTTAGATATTCCACAAGCTAAGCTTCTTAATTGAGGCTTTCTTTATTACATTGCTCTGTAATAAATTTGTTATCATTACCCTGAATTTTTTCTATTAGCTTGTTGCGTTCACATTCCCATTTTTTGGGTGGAAACATTTTATCCCATGCCGTCATCAACTTTTCTTCTTGATTAGATAAATTAATTTTGTATTTATCAGACATATAGAGATATGTGCGCGCTATTATTCCTCTAATTTCGTCACGAGGTTGGAATTTACGAGCTTTAAAATCAACTGCTGATTGACATTGTCCATACTGATTAAATTGATTAGTGAATTGCGAATATCTATAATTAGAACGGTCACCGTTAACTTCGCCAATTGCTGGTTGCAAGTTGTGCATGTCGCCTGCCATTTTATTAAAAGTAATATCTTTTTTACACGCTTTACGTCCACCGTCTCGCCAACATTGCAGATGACGCCCAAAATTTTCGGCTGGCATGACATGCTCCCACTCAATACGAGACGCTCTATTTAAATTTTTTCTTGACTTATAACCGCATTTACTAAAATCAACAACACCTTTTTTATTGTTAAAACTGAATTTACATCCGCAATAAAATTCGGTTTGCGTGGGATTTGACCTGTACACCTTAGTAAGTTGAGTTTTTGCATTGTCAAAATTTCGATTACTAATTGTAACTAGATCGGATGTTGGTAGTGATTTTAATTTATTCGGTTTTGGCGTTGGTGCCACTGAATACGTTTCGATTCGACAATTTTTCGCATTTGAAATCGACGGGAATAATAAAAATAAAACCAAAATTAAAGCTATTTTTTTCATAATTTAATATTACCTGCGCTTAGAAAGCGCGCAGTTTAATATAAAAATTACAAAATTAGAATAAAAAAGCCCAACTCATTAAAGTCGGGCTTCTATTTAAAAACAGTTTGGATACAAAAATTCCAGTCTGGGTACTTTATACCACTGCGCTCTTAAGAAATCAAGATTTTTTTTTAAAAAACCGCTTTTGTGCTATTAAATAATTCTGTCTTTAACTATCTCTAACTCAAATCCAGACTGAACTTTTAAAGATGCAAAATAACCTCGCAAGTAGTCTTCACCTCTTTTTTTTAGCTTGTCTACCGCATTCCAGTTTGTATTAAGTTTTCTTGCTATATCTTGTACTGACTGAGGTTTAACTATATAGATGTTGTCAACTCTAATGCCTTTAGATAGTTGTTTACACGGCACATCATGAATGCCACTTGCATGCTTTTTCCATTCGTTTCTTACATAACCCTCCGTCGCTATATAATCCGTAATTACCTGCTTTTCACCAAAATAAGATAATATAAGCGTGTCATAAATATCTTTTGATTGCTGACCGCTTAAAACTAAAATAGACAAAAAAGCTTGATTAATTACTTTAGCATCATCATCAGAACAAACCTCTTTCATTTTTTTTGGTTGAGAGTGATAATAAGATGGTGTATTTTGCTTTAAATATAAATTTTTTCTAGACCAGTTACCGAATCGTGTGCAAACCTCGGTAATATCATAATCAGCTTTAAATCTCACGCTTTTAATCTGCTTGATAATTTTTTCTGGCTCATCATCAACGTATACATATTCTGCTAGCATTTGTTATCCTTAAAACTCTTCAATTTCCCAACCGCCACCTAGTTTTTTCGCTTTCTTTTTTATCGCTAAAAACTTAAACGGATACATGTCGGCAGCCACTTTTATTTTTACCCTTGCGTCATCCATCCAAAACCCCTTAACTTCGTGCAATTCAATTAATCCATCTTTATTCATCACCACAAAATCGGGAGTGTATGTTGTGTTATTTGCTAATTTGAATTTTAAGCCCTCAAATTTAAACCAAATTATTTCGTTAGCTTGTTCAAGCGTTTTTAGATACTGATAGTATTCAGTTTCAGTTTTATTCATTTGCCCAGATTTCAATCTACCGAGTGCAAAAGTTGCTGGTCTCATAATTTAATCTTCCCCTCTTTGATTAGTGTGTCCTGAGTTCTAATTACACCCTCAGCGTGCGCTAATCTAACGAATTCATACTCATGATTTCTTGTCCTGCGGTCGATTTCATCATGACAAGCTGAGCACGCCCAAGCCCCCTGCAAATCATTCGGCTTCATACCTACGCCACACGTTCCTGCTAGTCGATAATGCGCTAGTACCGTGGTTTCTGGGTTATGATTGCAACACGGCAATCGAACCGTGCACTCTCTACCGCGCGCTTCTTTAGTTAGTCTGCTCATTGTTAACTCTATTTAAATTATGCTGATTAATGTATTCTCTGCGTTGCTCTCTAACTATTGCTATTGCTCGCTCTAATTCCTGTTCTGTATCATCGTATCGTTTCAGTTGTTCTTTGTGTTTGTTCTTCATTATGCCACCTTTGATAATTGGTCTTTGTACTGTTCTGCTAGTTTGATTGCCTCTTGAGCATCAGCGCTAAATATAACGCCGTTTTCAGCCCCAAACTGTTCGGCACAAGTCACTACATCAGCAAATTCTTTTTTATTCATTTTTCTTGTTGATTGCCCCATAAACACCAGTCCGCCCTGGATACCCTTTACACATTTTTGACCGTGTAGGTTAGCTGTGATTAGATGTTTCCATTCTTCTGCCATTAATTTCTCGCCATTCCAAACCACTTGCTTAGCAATATCATTCAAAACAGCCCACATCATGCGATTTTGAGCGTTACTGCGCTTTTCTTCATCAATCACAATTCTTAGCGGATGCTCGCTATCAACTGGTAATTGATTTATTACGTTAATCGCTGTAGCGCGTGCTGTTTCATGTGTTAAACGAAATTCTTTAATCATTGGTAACTCCCCAATCAATACATAAACATTTTTTACTCTCAAAAATCTTCTCGTACTCATTCGCTTTTGCAATGTCTTGCTCTAACACATCTTTTTTACCTGCTCTGATTCGATATTTCAGAATGTTACCGAGGCAAAAACCGCTAAATTGCTCAACTGTCATACAACGTGCGATAATATCGATAGATTCAACACCGCTGATGATTTGATAGTGTTTTGGATTTTTTACGTTGTCACTCATCACCCGATCCCCCATCTAATTCAGCTCTTGCTGTGTTAATTTAGTCATCACTTATACTCTCACACACTCAAAATTATCAAGCTGAATTAGCTCGTTTACTTTCCACCCAAAAGAATTCTTTTTACCGTTTGATAGCTTTTCAATGCATTGTTCGACTGTTAATTCTTCATTAGTAAAATGAGTCCAATTTATCGGTTGGTGCCCGTCTTTTATAATTATTGCTGTTATTTTGTAAGCCATTTTCGTATTAACTCCCTTAATTTTGTCTTATCTTCTTCTGAATATTTTTTAACCTTTTCAGATAGTTCTAATTTAATTTTTGATTTATTAGCTCCCTCGGTATTTATCGCTCTCACATAGTCGTACGCTATTTTTTCTAGCATGTGATAGCGCCCCTGAGGGCAGTGGTTAACTAGCTGTTTTTGCATATTTGCGTTCTCGCCTCACTGGTTCTGGGTTTGCTCTAGCTTGTGATTCGAGCTGATCCACTTCATAAATACGACCATTACTAATACCCGCAAAAACAGTAAAATTTCCTGACCCGTGCCTGTTTAACGCAACGTTAATTTCCATTAAGTTTTTATCTGCGTTGTCGTTGTAAACAGCATCACGATAAATACCCACCCAGTAGTCGCAATCTTGCTCAATTTGTCCCGTATCTCTGCTGTCGCTTGGTATTGGTCGTTTATCTGCTCTTGATTCGAGATTCCGATTTAATTGTGTTAGCATGACAACTATACAGTTAAGCTCTTTTGCCAATGCTTTAAGCCCTTTTGTGATAGCTCCGTACGCCAAATCGTTTCGTGTATCATCACCAGTTTTTTCTTTCTCCATTAGAGTTAGATAATCGACCATGATCATGCCTATTTGTCCCTTTTCCCTCGCCATTCGTCGAGCTTCTGAACGGATATGCGACAGTGTGATCGCAGGTGTGTCGTCAATGTAAATGTTATCGGTGTTTGATAATTCGTTGAGATGATGCATAACGCGCGCAAACTCTGAATCAGAACCTAGTCCACCGTCATAGAAAATATTGCTATTTACCGCTGATTCTTGAGCTAAAATGTTTTCAAGCATCTGTTCATCTTGCATTTCTAACGAAAACATCAGTACAGGTAATTTCTCATTCATAGCGCAATGACGAGCCATGTTTATTTCAAAAGTTGTTTTACCCATTTTTGGACGAGCACCAACCACAAACAGCGAGCCTCGAACAAGCCCTTTAGGCGATAATTTTTCATCCAGTGCTTTGATTCCAGTTGATAAGCCACGCGCACTATCTGCGTTTTCTAATCGTTGTCCAAGGGTTTCGGTCCATTTATCAGCAATTGTTTTTAACGACTTAAGTCCAGTTGTTTTACCAGTTTTGTTATAGTCATCAATTTGTGTAAATAACGCATGAATAGCTGATATTTTGTCGCTAGTAGATAAATTTGATTTCTCAAAAATCATAGCGCTACAGTCGTTTAATTTTTGCAATGTGTAGCGTTCTATCGCTTTATCTCGAACGATTCCAGCATAGGCTGTAACGTTGATCATCGACGGCGTATTTTTGGATAATTCAGCCAGATAAGCTAAACCACCGCAATCTTTCAAAGTTCCTTTTGCTTCCATACTGTCTGACAAAGTAATCAGATCAATTGGGTAATTTTTACGATTTAATTCAAGCATTTCAGCAAAAATAACTTGATGATGTCTGCTGTAGAATGATTCTGGCTTCAATGAATAGATTGCTTTTTGGCAGCGGTCTGATTGAAAATCTAACATCATTGAGCCAAGCACAGCTTGTTCAGCAACTAAGTCATGTGGGATCACGTTCATAGCGTACCCTCCACAACTTTCAGGTATGTACTTGGTTTTATGATGTAATCAAAATCAGCACGCCAGCCTCGATCGTTTTCACCAAAGTAAAATGGTTGTGCTTGGTCCACAAAATCATAAAAATAATTAGCCAAGTTTTGGAATGTTGGTTGATCAAGCTCTTTGAGTAATTTCTTCACTGCGTTTTTTCTTGCAGTAGTCATTTTTTGAATCTGTGGCAATCTGTTTTCTACAGCATCGTTGTATGCATCCATGACTAAATCAAAATCAATATTATTTTCTTTTGTAATATTGTTTTTAATAGTGTCTTTTGTAGAGTGACATTTTTTGTCACTGGTGGTAGTAACATTTTTTGTCACTGGTTCTATGCATTTTTTGCTACCAGTAGCATTTTTTGTACCTGCATTTTTTGTCACTGGTTCTGACGTTTCCAACACTAGTGAATATTCAGTAATCTCACCATTGTTTTTAATTGCATTGATCAAACCTAAATTTGTTAATTCAGATAGAGCTGCATAAACAGTTCTCTTGTCTTTTATCCCTAAATATTGCATAAATTGAGATATGCTGATTTTATCGCTTGTTTTGCCCCACCCCGTGGTTTTGCGAGTAATCAGTAAATAACAACGTAACGCATTAGCTGACATATCAGCCATTAATTCATCAATAACAGCGTTGGGAACTTGAAATGAGTTAGATATAAACTTATTCATCAATTAACCCTCATCGAATATTCAGCATATTTCTTGCCGTTTCGGCTTTTTACCATGCGGCTATCTATTGAATGACCACGTTTTTTTAAGTCATAAATACGCGCACCTAGCCTAAAGCAATCATATTGATTCAATGCTTGTAATGGATTAATGGTCTTACCTCTTTGCAAATGGTTTAATATTTTTGTGCATTGGCTGCGTGTGTTTTCATCGTTCAATGTACTCATGATCGCCCTCGAATTACTGACCAGTTGACATCAGGGCGAAGCTCCTCACACGTTACTAACCCGTTCAGCGCATGCTCCAGCAAAATCGCCTTGTCCTCTCCGATTTTACTGACGCCATTCAGCCATTTACTTACTGCCACCTGACTAACTCCACAGATTCGAGCTAATTCTCTCTGCCCTCCTACTGTAGTTATTGCTTTTTTTAACGGTTCCATTTTTGCCCCCTAAATTGAAAATAAATTAATGATAACTAAAGTTATTGATTTAGTCAACAGCGTGATAACATTTGTTTTTTTATTTTTTATAACAATAGTTATATAATCAGGGCATAAGGAGGTCCTATGAATACATTTAATGAACGTTTTAAAATTGCATTTGATAAATCTGGTTTATCACAGCACGATTTAGCTAGGGCTGTTAATGTTTCTCAGCCAGCAATCAGAAAATTAGTGGCTGGTGAATCAAAAAGTTTTCGAAAAATATCTGAGTTAGCTCAGGCTCTACAGGTGAATTTAGAGTGGCTATCATCAGGAAACGGGGATTCAGGGCTGGAGGATCAACGATTTGAATTTATAGGTACAGTTAAAAACGGAGTAGTAAAGGTTAAGGGAGAGGCTGTGATGGGCGCTAATGGATCTTTTGAAATGGACGAATCTTTAAATGGGTATTTAAAATTTTATAGTGACGATCCCAGCGCGTTTGGATTGCGAGTTAAGGGGGATTCGATGTTTCCGAGAATTAATTCTGGAGAGTTTGTTGTTATCGAACCTGCAGTTATGCCAGCGTCGGGCGATGAGGTATTTGTACGACTACGAGATGGGAGAAATATGATAAAAAAACTTGAGTATTATCGGGATTCTGAATATCGATTCACTAGTATTAATCAAGATCATCCTCCAATTACAATCAATGATGATTTAGTTGATACAGTTATGTATGTAGCAGCTATTGTTAAATCGTCGAGATTTATTGATGTCCATGATGTTACAGCTTAAAAGTAAGCATTGCGCAAAACCGCCGAAGCGGTTTTTGAATATAACAAAATAGATAAATGAAATAAGGTAAGGAATAACTATGGAACAAAGTTCGTTGTTTGCTTTAGAAATAATAGACAAGGCACCAGCTAATACTAATACAGCTCATTTAAAAATGTTTGTTATTGCTGATGATGGGCAAGAATATGCTGCAAAAGGTATTCATGATGGTTGCAACGGACATGTTTCAGTTCCTAACCCAGATCAGATCCCTGCCGCTGAATGGTTGTGTTCAAATTTAGCTGAAATTTGCGGGCTCCCTATTCCTAACTATAAAATATTATTAGATAAAAATAATAACAATTACTATTTTGGTTCAAGAATAGAGTTAGCTTGTAATAAAACCATTTTAGATGGATCAAGTTGGTTAAAGAGAATAAGAAAAGCAAGTGAACACTTTAAAAAACAATTATGGGCCATACATGCTTTTGATTTATTTATTTACAATATAGATCGACATATTAATAATTATTTGTATGTTGAAAATAGAAGTAATTCATTTGATATTCAAGCTTTTGACTTCAGTCTATCATCACTTGTTTTAGGTTGGCCAAAAGAGGTAGACCTTAGCGCGTTCCCAGATTGTAACACATCGAATTCTTGGAGTTACATAAAAAAAATAACGGAAATAAAAGATGAATACACAAAAAGCGCACTAAAAATATTAGATAAATTAAAATCAATAGATGTAAGTACAATTGAAGATATTTTTAGCAAAATGCCAAGCCAGTGGGTTAATGAGGAGTTAAAAATTAATTTAATTGATTGGTGGCAAAGTCCAGCTAGATTAAGTAAAATTGATTTGGTTATAGAGGAGATAAAAAATGAATCAATATAAATATAGCATTATAAGGCTATCGCCTGATCATGTTAAAGGTGAGATTATTAATGTTGGTATTATTATTTATCTTAATGACAGCCTAGATATTAGAACGCTTCAACAGAAAAACAAAATACAAGCCATAACAAAAAATTTAACGTTAGAATCATTACAAGATTTTACAGAAGATCTTAATTGGTTATATCAATTAAACACAGACTCTGAAAATTTCTATAAGCTATTCTCTGGTTCAATAGTTATATCAAGCCCAGGAATGTTTACTTTAAGGGAAAGTATGACCTATGAAAAACAAGTTGATATTTTGTTTGAAAAATACGTCACGTCGCCCCGATTACAAAAAAGGAACACTCAAAATAAAAGAATTATCACACAATTAAAGAATATATTTGATAAAGCCGGCATTTTAGGAAGAGACCTATCTGATATTTCAAACCATAGAGTAGTAACAAATTATCCAATAGCTGAAGGTGAAGGTATATATGCTGAATTATTGCTCAAAAATGGCGCTTACCACTTAACTGAAACTCTTGATTTAAGAACTGACAATAACAAACAAAAAACAGGGGAATCAGCCTTGAAAGCTATAACAATCTCGAAAGCCAAAAGCATATTATCTGGAAATGTTAATTCATTTGTAATTTACGCTAGCGTTGACAGTCAACAAGATAAAAAATTAATACCACAATTAAATCTTATAGATAGTTATGCGGACTCAATATACAACATTAATAGCATGGAAGATATGTCAACGTATTACGACCATATATTTAATGCCGCTGGTACACAAATGAAGAATTATAATTAACATATTTAAACAACTAACCCCGCCCGCTTATGCGGGTTTTTTCACGCCTAAAATTCCCCAGCACAATTTTAAAGTGTCGCATCGTTCAAAAAACAAGCAAACGATAACTTTTATTTAAACTTTGATAACTTTTGTTATTGACAAGTTTGATAACAAAAGTTATTATTATCACATCAAAACAAATCAACTTAACAAAGCAATTAAGCAATACCGAGAGTTACTTAATTAGTTAAGTGGGATTCAAGTAGCTAGCTGAGGCATATGAAAGTACAGCGGTTTTGATAGCAATCACAGCAGTACGCATCGGGTGAGCGACTTAATCACTCCTAGCCTCGGACAGAGATCGACTAGCCATCAAGTTCTTTAATAAATAGGTTGCTATTTAATTTCAAATCAAAGCGCATTCATAGAGTGCGCTTGAGTTTGAGGTAAAAGGAGATAAAAAGATGATTATCAAAGTTGAAAAAGCTCAATTATTGTCGGCTCAATTGTTTAGAGCGTATCAAGACGTAAGATACTATTTAAATGGACTTTTCTTTGACAAGGACGGAACATTAGCAGCAACAAACGGGCATAAGCTTTTTGTTGGAAAGCATTTGAGTAAAATAAAGGCAGGTGTAATCATATCAATAAAAGATAAAATCCCAACAAAATTTTATTATGCAGAAATAAACACACAAAAAGGACTAATCTTTTACAAATCAGAAAAAGATGAAACTTTATCAGTTGGGTTAATTGAGGTTGTTGACGGGGTTTATCCTGATTATAAAAAGATAATACCTAAGCTTTCAACTAAAAAACACACGTCTGTCATCGGTTTTAATACTGAATATCTCAGTGACATATTAAAAGTCGGAAAAATAATCAGTCCAAAATTCCCTGCAGTAAAAATATTCATGCCGATGAACAGTGATGAGCCTGCTGTTTTTGAGTTTTGGAATCAAGAAGCAATAGCAATCCTAATGCCAGTAAGGATGTAAAAATGCAATTACATAGAGCTGTAGAGAACGGTTACGGAAGAGCATATTGCAAAATGATAAGCGATGTCGAAATACAAGACACTAAAGAAGCAGAAATTAAAGCTCAATCAAACGAGCTTTATGACAAGCTCAGCGATAGTGATTATCTAGAAATTGAAGAAAAAATAATGAAAGCGTTTGGTTGGGATGATGTTGACACTGATTCAGTTCAAAAAGCATTAAAACTCATATGTTATGAAAAAGCTGAATTTATTTTTAATGAAAAAAATAAAAAATCATTTTATTAAGCTAACGAATTTTGACAACTCGGAAAGACGAGTACATGCAAGTCCGTTTGCCCGTGAATTTAGTAGCGGGCTTTTTTACAGAATTAGCAAGTAGTTAACGATTATAAGGAGTAAATAATGGAAAAATTAACACCTTTACCAATTTCTCGAGAAATGTGGGCGATGATTGCTGAAGAATGGAAATGGGCAGTATTGGGGGGTAATGGTTATGTATATTTTTTCGACAGCAAACCTTCTATTCACAAGTTTAGATATGAGTGGATTGATAGTGATGGGTGGGATGGTTGCGACAGTATTTTAGCAATAAACACCGACGGTATCAATTGGAGGTTGTCACTCACAAAACGACCTGAGGACGTCTAAATGAACACAATACCGATTGATTACGTCGGCTGTAATGTGCATAACACAGACCGATTCAGACTAAATTACAAACTAAACAGGGGCGAGCAAATGTACGCCCTTTTTTGTACCTACATTTTGACATTAGGAGGGCTGTTTGGGCTAATTAGATGGATGTTAGAAGTAGCAGCGGAGTAAAGATAATGACGTGGGAAGAAATATATAGCTCGCTACCAATTCAATCAAGAATGATTATTGATATAGCAGAAGCGTACAGAGTTGATTTAACGGAACTAGCTAATTTACAAGTTCAAAAACAAGAAAGCGACACGCATTTAAATGAGGTGATACATGGCTCTAAAAATTATTAAGGCAGAACAACCAATTGAAGTAAGCAATCTAACTATCTGCTTATATGCCCAACCAGGATTGGGAAAAACATCAACAGCGTTTACAGCCAAAAAACCGTTATTATTTGATTTTGACAAAGGAGCGTACCGTTCACAATTTAGAAAAGATGTTGTGGACATACAGGAATGGGATGATGTTGAAAGTGTTACAGAACAAGATTTAATGCCCTACGATACAATTGTTATTGATACGGCAGGAAGAGCATTAGATGCGTTACAAGCGCATTTAATAAAAGGTAACCCTAAGTTTAAAGGTTATGGTGGGCAACTATCTTTACAGGGTTTTGGTGCTTTAAAAGCCAGTTTTATAGGCTGGTTAAAATTGCTTAACTCGTTTGGTAAAGATGTTATTTTGCTTGCACATATGGATGAGCAAAAAAGTGGCGAAGATATTGTGGAACGCCTTGATATACAGGGTGGATCGAAGAACGAAATATATAAAGTCGCTGACGTAATGGGGAGAATTAAAATTAATGATAAACGTAATCGAATTTTAGATTTTAACCCAAGTTCATCAGGGTTTGGTAAAAATCCAGCACAGTTGGAAGTAATTGTAATTCCTAATTTTGTGGAAGCTCCTAATTTTTTAGAAGATGTAATCACACGTATCAAAGATAAACTCAATGAAAAATCCGAACAAGCAAAAGCTGAAAATGAGCGTCTTGAAAAGTTAAAGGCGCATTTGTTTACATTGAATGATGTTGATGAGTTTAACTCTCAACTAGAAGAAATGAAGCAATCCAAGCCTCTGGATAAAAAAATACTGATTGATGTTGCAACATCAAAAGGTCTTGTTTTCAACAAAGAAAATAAGTTATTCGAGGTTGCCGCATGATAAGAATATCGGCTACACAACTAGAATCGTATCGTCGATGGTTGTTGAATGATGAATCAACCATTGACAATATGATTGATTTTTTATTAAAACGAACTCCGCCGACTGAAGCAATGCGGGCAGGTTTGGCATTTCACAAGGTGCTTGAAACCGCTAAATATAATGATGAGCTAGCTATTGTAGAACAGGACGGATTTAAGTTTGATTTATCGGGTTTAGACTGCGAAATTGCTTTACCAGAAGCTAAGGAATTTAAACTAGAAAAACAAACCGTTATTGACGGTGAGCTTGTTACATTTGTTGGTGTGGTTGATGCTATTAAGGTTAATGAAATCTTTGACCATAAATTAACATCACAGCTTAATGCCGAAAACTATATCGATAGCATGCAATGGCGATGCTATCTTGATTGGTTTGATTGTGATAAGTTCACTTACAATCTATTCCAAAGCTATAAACCAGCTAATCAAGATGTCTATCTAATTAAAACATTCCTACCAGTTTCATTTTATCGTTATGAGGGGATTGATTTGGATGTGCGCAATATGGCGTCCTCCTTTATTTGTTTTGTAAAAAATTATATCCCTGAATTAATCAAATAACCGTCCAAGTGACGGTTTTTATTAAAAGGAAAAAATTATGACAAGATTAACTAAAACTATCAAAGAGCAAATTTGTAAAAATGCAATTGAACAATCACCAGTGACTAAAGAGCTAGAAATAGCAAATGAAAATTTATCTAAATTAGCTCTTGATGTTTATAACGATAACGTAACTGCTGAGCAACTCAAAGAAGCGGATGAGATAAGAGCCCGCGCTAATGAGTTACCATTTGATTATCTTGGTGTTTTTTACTCTTGCGATGGCTTGGGATGTTATTTTAACGGGTTAAGAGCATATCTAATACTGCCGCCAATTCGTATTTTTTACACATTAAAAAAGAGCCCAATGTACACTGCAGATCATGAGTTTTCAAAACGTTTTTTATCATTACAGAACCAGATCGAAAACTCAGAAAAACAAAAAAATGATTTAAAGCATGAAATTATGGCTATTTTAAATAGTTGTGCAACTCTCAAAAAATTACAAGAAATATGGCCCGAATCCGTCAACTTTTTAGACGGTATACAAGTGGATATCACAAAAACCAATTTACCTGCCGTTGTCGTTGAAAACTTAAATAAAAAACTAGGTATAACAGCAAGCTAAAAAATAACGTCTAGTATATGCGTTGATGATTAGTGTTAGCAGAGACACTGTCCGCAATTGCAGTTAGCCCGCTAATTTGAAATATACAAGCCGTATTGTTTGACATGACGGTAGTCACGCCGTTGGCGACAGAGTGACACCCACCCAAATCACTACATCAGAGAGTTTTAAAATGGCTATTCTAAACAAATCACAAACAGAGAAGCAGAATAAAGATTACTGGCGAACGTCAGAATTATTAATCAATGATGCGTTAACACTGCTTAACATAAAAGGCTTTGGTACTGATGTATGTTGCTCAAGTGAAGATGTGAAAATAAATAGCGCAACTTGTTATATAACTGAATCTAACAATGCGTTAGAGAGTAATTTATGGTTTTTAGCTAGTAACCCAAGTATCACCTCATTTTGCAACCCTCCTTTTTCACGGAAATGGGAGTTTTTCCAAAAAGCAGTAGAACAAGTTAACAAATGGAGTCAGCAAGTGTTAATGGTCCTGCCATACACTCCTGCAACAAAAGCGTGGAGTGATAACGTACACGGACAAAACTGTATTATTTATGTTCCCGACGGTCGTTATCAGTATTTATTGCCGAACGGTGAAAAGTCGATCAATAACTGTAATTTTGATACTTGTTTAATTCTGATTGTGCCGTTCAAATGTGGAAATGTAATTGTTAATTATAAGCGAGGTTTAAAATGCATAGATTAAATTTTAAGTGTATAAATCTCAAAAAGTTAACAACCCCGAAAAACTCAAATAAGGTGCGCATAAATTGGTTTTTTGTTGTTAATGAAAATAATGATGCAATTAGAACTCAATGCGGATATCTCGCACATGAGTTTAAATATGTCGCTGAAAAAATGATGGAAATACCTGAAGAAACATTTGGGAAACTTAAAGTAATTCAAGTTCCTGTCGTGTATTTTTAAAAACGTTATGAATTCATAAATTGAATCAATATTTAGGAGTAAATAATGACTAAATTAAACTGGCGTAAATATCCAGATAACGTGCCAGAAAAAGAAAACGGCATTGCTCAAAAGCTGTGTATAGTACGTATTAGGTTTTTAAATAATTGTGGTGAATTATGCGAGTCAACAACATATGACTGGTATGACGAACACGCTGAATTCGATGAGTGGATAGATGATTATGTTGGCGAATGGTCTGAGCATGATAACGATGAAATAACTCACTGGATTTATGCAGATGAGATACCGCTACCTGAGGGGTGATTATGATTACAGATGAAGAGTGGAAAAATTTAAAGTCGGGGGATGTTATTTGGTTTACGCTCGAAAGTGCATTAAAACCACAAACCCTCACAATTGCAAAAATAACTGAAAATAGTGTTTATTGTGACAATACGAGAATTAATAAAAAGAGCTATTTATTACATTCGAGTTTGAACAACGCTACGCAAGCAGTGAATTTTAGATTAAAGATGCAAATTGAAAAAATACAGCAACAAATTGTTGAGAATTTAAAACAACTGGAGAACGAGCATGACAAATAAAACGATTAATGATTTTGAAAAAGAAATTTTAAGAAAAATTGATAATAATGAATGGTTAACAGAATGCGAGGTTAAGCGTTTAATACGTGACTGTTACGCTGTTGATTCTATAGATGTTCGAAGCGGTGACTGGACAGTATATAAACAGGAAATTATTAAGCTTGGATGTCGTACGTTTAGAGTTAATTGGG
>NZ_LZHM01000046.1:0-891 GCF_001690875.1 Gilliamella sp. wkB18 | reverse complement strand
ACCGATTTAGGGCGCAAATATGTAAAATGGACATTTGGTAATACTAATTTTTGTTTTGGTCGAGTGGTTGTCGATAAAATTAAACGCACTAAAGACACCATTAATGGCGTAGGGGGCGGCACCGTGCGCGATGTGTACATTACCTATCATGTTGAAAATATTCCTGATTGGGTGAAAGACCCTGAAATCTATAAACGTTTTGGTTATTTTAAAGAGCTGGTTAATGGTGAGCCAGTACAAGGAATGCATAGCTATAAAGTATTTGGAAAGAATAAATTAGAAACATTAAATGGGGTAAGTGGCGTTTATAAATGGGCATCAGATTTTAATAAAGAGTTAAAATAGTGTGTTGGGTAACAGCTATATAAAAGACTAAGCGAAGTATAAAAAATGAAAAAAATTCTAACACTCTCAATATGCGGTATCTTGTTGACCGCTTGCGACAACTACCCGTATAAAAAGGATATTCAAGAAATTTATGACTGGAACAATGAAACTGGCGATAAAGCGATTTGTATGATGGCAGGCAGAGTAACTAAGTCCATGTACCCGTATACCACTATACATCTAAAAGGGGAAGAATTACCTTTCTCAACTCAAACTATGAAAGAATTTCATAACCGCTTAAAAAATGAGAATTTACATTTATTTAGCAAGCGAGGCTTTTTTACCGAGGAATACCTAGGCGAAGTCGACGGTAAACCGATATACCGTTATAACCTGACCGATTTAGGGCGCAAATATGTAAAATGGACATTTGGTAATACTAATTTTTGTTTTGGTCGAGTGGTTGTCGATAAAATTAAACGCACTAAAGACACCATTAATGGCGTGGGGGGCGGCACCGTGCGCGATGTGTACATTACCTATCATGTTGAAAATATTCCTGAT
>NZ_LZHM01000045.1:0-78290 GCF_001690875.1 Gilliamella sp. wkB18 | reverse complement strand
TAATGTATATTATGTTAAATATAGTGTATGAATTTTTTATTAAAATTAAAGGAACGCCATGTTTTACTTTATCAATTTTATGAGCACTTTCGATTAATTCGATACAATGCTATTTATAAAATTCACAAGCTCTATAATTATAAAACATTAGCCAAATAACTTAGTTAATTATTTGGGTATATTGGGATTGGTTTGATTTCTGTTTTACGTTTTTTAGGTCTGTAATTTGCTAATCTTATAGTAGTTAAATTTTGGATAATATCTCGTCAAAAATGATTAAGTTTACTATTAGAAATAAAATAAACTTTAAATAAATTAATAGTAAAATCAGTTGGATAATATATAGTTCGCCCAAACTATCCCTATAGTTTTAAGTACTTTATCGAGATAATTGGCTAAATTAAATTTATCGTTAAGTTCTAGTTTATCGCAAACACCATCCTCACTTTTTGTAATTAACTTGTTTAGGAATTTCATTAGGATAAACACGGACAAATTAGTTAAAATTTATTCAACTTTATTAGCTAAAGCCAAAAATTCTCTTTTTATAAAGATCTTTAAAACATCTCATTGGCTAATATTTTTTCAGATCTAATATAATGATAGACGAATCAAAATACCAATATTGGGGCTACGTCCATTTACAAAATAGTCTGTAATATCTCGATGAAATGTTTTGTTAGAATTAGGTTTGAAAAGATATTCTGTGTTACCAATTGATGCAGCACATAAGTAGATTATTCAGATAAAATTTTATCTAATTTTTGACGATAAAAAGCAATGATATTCTTAACTTCACATAGCTCAAATCTTTATACCACTCTTCTATTTTAAAAGATCTTACTTCTACTTGAATAAAGCATATAAATTATTTAATTGATTATTATCTTTTTTGATAACAAGTGTTGTTCGTAAGTAACAATATTAAATCCTATGAAATACAAAGTTTAATATAATTTTTTAATACTTATCAAAATATATTTTTCTATAATTATCATAACTATATGATTGCCCAAATAAAGTATAACTACAATTCTTACATAAACCTATTTTTGTTTTATCAATTAGTATACTAGTAAAGTGATCATTATAATTTATTTCATTTGAGATAAATTCTCGGTTTGATTATTAATAAAAATAATTCTTGAAGGGAAACAATGTGGAGAAGACCCTATCAGCCACATCCCACACACATATTCTTTACTTTGGCTGCTTCCTTCCGGACCTGACCTAGTGAGCAAAAAAATGTTGCAAGAGGACCCATAGGATCTTCATTGAACGGATATATTATGCTTGAATTATAAAATAATTACAAATACTTTTTTAAAAATAAAATTAAACAGCCTTTTATGACTTTTACAAAAAAGGCTATTATTGATACAACAAAAATAATAAAAATTAGTATTAAATTACTAAATTATTTTCTATTCTTGCTCTAAATTTAATACCAGGTCTAAATGTAACAACTCTTCGAGCTGAAATATCCACACTTTCACCTGTTTTAGGGTTACGACCTGGACGTGAATTTTTATCACGAATGGCAAAATTACCAAATCCAGATAATTTAACAGGTTCCCCTTTTTCTAAAGCCACTCGAATCTCTTCAAAAAAAAGTTCAACAAGTACTTTAGCTTCTTGACGATCAATATTAAATTTATCGGTAAGACGATCTGCAATATCAGCTTTAGTTAATGTCATATTTGTTATTCTCTTAATAGGGCTTTAAAACGAATTTGTAAAGCAGAAATACATTTGCTTACAATGTCTGTTATATCTTGTTCTTCAAGTGTACGTGATTTATCTTGTAAAATCAAACTGATAGCAATACTTTTTTGATCTTCTTTAATATTATCACCCTGATAAACATCAAACAGGTTCACCTTTACTAGCTGCTCTCCACCAACACGTTTACACTCAGAAATAATATCTGCAGCTGGAATTGCATTTGAAACTACAATAGCAATATCACGTTTATTTGACGGATATTTCGATAAATCTTGAGCAACAGTTACTTTTTTACCACTAATTTTAGCTAAATTTATTTCAAAAACAAGCGTTTTACTATTTAAAGATAATTTTTTTTCAATTTCTGGATGTAACACCCCTAAATAACCAATAATTTCATTATTTTTGTGGATAGTTGCACTTTGCCCAGGATGTAAAATTGATAACTCAGATCTCTTAAACTGAACATCTTCTAAACAACCTAATAGTGAAAAAATAGATTCAATATCGCCTTTTAGATCATAAAAATCTACCTCCCTTTTAGGAAGCTCCCAATGTTCTTCATATAAATTTCCAGTAATAATACCAGATAACATAAATTCTTGAAGTACACCAAATTCAAATTTATCATCGGGTATAAAACGTAATCCAGTTTCAAACAAGCGAATTCGTGATTGCTGGCGATTTTGATTATATAAAACAGCGCCTACTAACCCCGACCATAATGATAAACGCATTACAGACATTTCACTTGAAATTGGATTAGTTAAATTAATGGC
Organism: Gilliamella sp. wkB18; assembly: GCF_001690875.1. NCBI lineage: Bacteria > Pseudomonadati > Pseudomonadota > Gammaproteobacteria > Orbales > Orbaceae > Gilliamella > Gilliamella sp. wkB18. The sequence goes on along the minus strand of NZ_LZHM01000045.1, from coordinate 75,786 downwards.
ACGTTGCTCAGAATGAATTATATTTTGTATTTTAGGATCAACAAAACTATATGTTACAGCTTCTTGATAACCTTTATCAACCAATAAATTTTTCAATCGATCTAACGAGATTTCTCCTTCTGGTTTTGGTTTCATAATAGATTCAATTTTTAAAGTTGCGTTTGGAATATTGTTATATCCATAAATACGAGCAATTTCTTCAACCAAATCTTCTTCAATCTGCACATCAAAACGCCAACTTGGAACTTTGACTTGCCAAATATTATTCATATATTCAACTTTACAACCAAGTCGATTTAAAATATCAGTAATTTTTTGTGTTTCGATAACATGGCCAATAATACGATCTATTTTTTCACGACGTAATCGAATCGTTGCCTGTTTTGGCATTTCTTCTTGAGCTACTACTTCATTAATTGGACCAACTTCCCCACCACAAATTTCAATTATTAATTGAGTAGCTCGCTCCATAGCGGTAAGTTGTAAAGTTGGATCAACACCTCGTTCATATCGATGTGAAGCATCAGTGTGTAAACCATATTCACGAGCTTTACCTGCAATAGCCAACGGAGCAAAAAAAGCTGATTCTAGGAATATATCTTTGGTAGAATTACTAACTCCAGATTTATCTCCTCCCATAATGCCCGCTAGAGCTAATGCTTTATGATGATCGGCAATAACTAAGGTTTTATCATTCAATTTAATTTCATTGCCATTCAGTAATGTTATTTTTTCGTCTTGTTGAGCATAACGAATAACTATACCTTTTTCAATTTTAGCTAAGTCAAATGCATGCATTGGATGGCCTAGTTCTAGTAATACATAATTAGTTATATCAACTACTGTATCAATTGAACGAATCCCCCCTCGACGAAGCTTTTCTTTCATCCATAATGGTGTAATTGCATTAGTATTAATATTTTTAATTATTCGCCCTATATAATGAGGAGCAGCTTTGGGTGCTTCAATTTGGATTGGAATGGTATCAGTAATTTTTACTGGTATGTTTGCAATATTAAGTTCCTTTGTTGGAATATTGTTAACAGCAGAAATATCTCTAGCAATACCAACAATACCAAAACAATCGGCTCGATTAGGAGTTACACTAATGTCAATAATGACATCGTTTAGATTTAAATACTCGCGTATATCTTGTCCCAAAGGCGCATCATTTGGTAATTCAATAATGCCATTATGTTCATCAGGAATCCCGAGCTCTGAATAGGAACACAACATGCCTTCTGAGGGTTCTCCTCGTAACTTAGCTGATTTAATTTTAAAGTTGCCTGGTAATATTGCACCTACAGTAGCACATGCAACCATCAAACCTTGTCGGCAGTTTGGTGCACCGCACACGATATCAAGTAATTCTGATTTACCAATATCAACTTTTGTTACACGAAGTTTATCTGCATTTGGGTGTGGCATACATTCCACAACTTTACCAACAACAACACCAGTAAAATCACCTGCTACTTTTTCAATACTATCAACTTCTAAACCAGCCATTGTTAATTGTTCGGCTAACATTTCGCTACTAATTTCTGGATTGATCCATTCACGTAGCCAACTTTCACTAAATTTCATGTTTTGATCTCCAGAATTAATTAAATTGCTTTAAAAAACGTAAATCGTTTTCAAAAAAAGAACGTAAATCAGTGACACCGTAACGTAGCATAGTTAATCGCTCTATACCCATACCAAAAGCAAAGCCACTATAAACTTCAGGATTAATACCCACATTACGTAATACATTAGGATGAACCATTCCACAGCCTAATACTTCTAACCATTTACCATTTTTAGCTTTAATATCCACTTCAGCTGAAGGTTCTGTAAATGGAAAGTATCCTGGTCTAAAACGTATTTCCATATTTTCTTCAAAAAAACATTGCAGAAAATTATGTAGTAATCCTTTTAAATGCGTAAAACTAATATCTTTGTCAATCAACAAACCTTCCATTTGATGGAACATTGGTGTGTGAGTTTGATCATAATCATTACGATAAGTTCTACCTGGTGCAATTATTCGAATCGGTGGTTTTTGATTTTCCATAGTACGAATTTGCACAGTTGAAGTTTGTGTTCTTAACAATCGTTTTGTATCAAACCAAAAGGTATCATGCTCAGCACGAGCAGGGTGATGAGCAGGAATATTCAATGCATCGAAATTATGGTAATCATCTTCAATTTCAGGACCAGTTTCAACAACAAAGCCTAGTTCACAAAATAAATCAGTTAACCGATTAATTGTTTTTGTTACTGGATGTAGCCCTCCTAATTCAAGTGATTTACCTGGCAATGTAATATCAATTGTTTCATTAGCTAATTTAACATTAAGAGCCTGGCGCTCTAAAAAATTGCGCTTTTGATTTAATATCTCAATAACCTCTTGCTTTGCGTCATTAATTTTTTGACCAACAGCTGGGCGCTCATCGGCAGGAACATTACGTAATGAAGCCATTTGCATTGTAAAATGACCTTTTTTACCAAAATATTCCACGCGAATCTGTTCGATCATATTAATATCATTAGTACTTTCAATAGCGGATTTGGCATTATTTACTAGTTCAACTAGTTGAGACATTGGTTCTCTCCTGCTTATTATTCATCATATAAAAAAAGCCTCTTCTGAGGCTTTTATAATTATTTTTCGTTTTTCATTTGCCTCATGAGTAAAGTTTTCATTAAGTCAAAAAAGAAACAAAAAATAACTAACTTCATAATTAATTTACTTTTTAAAATATTAATTACTAAGATGACAAAAGCCGAGATAACTCGGCTTTTATGAAAACATTATAATGCCGCTTTTGCTTTTTCAACTAATGCAGCAAATGCATTTTTGTCAAATACAGCAATATCAGCTAAGATCTTACGATCAATTTCAATTGATGCTTTCTTTAACCCATTGATAAATCGGCTATAAGAAAGACCGCATTGACGAGCTGCAGCATTAATACGAACAATCCATAATTGACGGAATTGACGTTTGCGTTGGCGACGATCGCGATAAGCATATTGTCCAGCTTTGATTACAGCTTGGAAAGCAACACGATATACACGTGAACGAGCACCATAATAGCCTTTTGCTTGTTTTAAAATTTTCTTGTGACGTGCACGAGCAATAACACCACGTTTAACACGAGCCATAAACTATATCCTCTAAATAATTAACCAATGAATTAAGCGTATGGAACACACGCAGTAACTAAACCTAAATCGCCTTTTGACACAGTTGTCAAACCACGTAAATGACGTTTACGTTTGGTTGATTTTTTAGTTAAGATATGGCTCTTGTTAGCTTGCTTATGCTTAAAGCCACCAGAAGCTGTTTTTTTAAAGCGCTTTGCTGCGCCTTTTACAGTTTTAATTTTAGGCATTTTATTAATTTCCACTTCGCATTGTTAATAAAAATAAAATAATGGTGTAAATTTTAGTAAATTAAAAATTAGCTTGTAAAAACCATTATTTCTTCTTCGGCGCAAGAACCATTATCATTTGACGACCTTCGATCTTAGTTGGATAAGATTCAATGATAGCCAAATCTGCTAAGTCCTCTTTAATGCGATCAAGCATTTCAGAACCTAGCTGCTGGTGAGCCATTTCACGACCACGAAAACGTAACGTGACTTTAGCTTTATCGCCATCTTCAAGAAAGCGAATCAGGCTGCGGAGTTTTACCTGATAATCGCCTTCGTCTGTACCAGGTCGGAATTTAATTTCCTTAACCTGAACAATCTTTTGCTTTTTCTTCTGCTCTTTTGTTGCTTTACTCTTTTCGTAGAGGAATTTGCCATAATCCATAATTCGACAAACAGGTGGCTCTGCATTAGGGCTTATTTCAACTAAATCAAGAGTTGCTTCTTCCGCTTGTTTTAAAGCTTCGTCTAAGCTTACAATACCGAGCTGCTCACCATCGACGCCGGTTAACCTCACCTCGCGTGCAGTAATTTCATCGTTAATTTTATGCGCGCGTGTTGACTGAATTCGTTTACTGACTTTAATATCTCATTCCTCCAAATTAATTTATCATTAATTCATTTGTTCTAATGAACGACTATGAATTTCGTTAAGCAACAATTCTATAACATGTTTCACTTCAAAGCTACCAAGATCTTTACCTTGGCGAGTTCGAACTGAAATAGTGTCCGATTCCATTTCTTTATCTCCACAGACAAACATATATGGAACACGTTTCAATGTATGCTCACGAATTTTAAACCCAATTTTCTCATTTCTCAAGTCCGCTTTTGCTCTAATACCAACTTTTTGTAATTGTTCGGATAATTGTTTGGCATATTCGGCTTGATTATCAGTAATATTGATCACAACAACTTGTAGCGGGGAAAGCCATGTAGGGAAAAAACCAGCACAGTTTTCAGTTAATATACCCATAAAACGTTCCATTGACCCTAAAATAGCTCGGTGAATCATAACCGGAATATGACGTTCATTATCTTCACCAACATAAGTCGCATCCAAACGCTCTGGTAGCATAAAGTCGAGCTGGACTGTACCACATTGCCATGCACGGCCTAAACAGTCATGTAATGTAAACTCAATTTTTGGTCCATAAAAGGCACCTTCACCGGGTAGATATTCAAATTCAATACCATTTTCAGTTAAACATTCAGCTAAATCTTTTTCAGCTAAATCCCAAGTCTCATCTTTACCAATACGTTTTTCTGGACGAGTTGATAATTTAACGGTAATGTTGGTAAATCCAAAAGTACTATAAGTATCGTAAACCATTTTGATACAGCTATTTACTTCACTGCGAATTTGTTCTTCAGTACAAAAGATATGCGCATCATCTTGTGTGAAGCCACGAACACGCATTAAACCATGCAGAGAGCCTGATGGTTCATTACGGTGGCAACTACCAAACTCAGCCATACGTAACGGTAAATCACGATAAGATTTTAACCCTTGATTAAAAATCTGTACGTGTCCTGGGCAGTTCATTGGTTTAATACAATATTCGCGGTTTTCTGAGGATGTTACAAACATTAACTCTTTGTAATTACCCCAATGCCCTGTTTTTTCCCACAAAATACGATCCATCATAAATGGACCTTTTACTTCTTGGTAATTATATTCTTTTAATTTAGTACGAACAAAAACCTCAAGTTCACGGAAAATAATCCAACCATCATTATGCCAAAACACCATACCAGGTGCTTCTTCTTGCATATGATAAAGATCAAGTTGTTTACCAATTTTACGATGATCTCGTTTAGCCGCTTCTTCTAAAAATTGTAAATAGCTATCAAGTTGTTTTTTTTCTGCCCATGCAGTTCCATAAATACGTTGTAACATTTTATTATCACTATTACCACGCCAATAAGCGCCAGCTACTTTTTGTAATTTAAAATGATGGCAAAAACGCATATTAGGTACATGTGGTCCACGGCACATATCAATATATTCTTCGTGATGATAAAGTGCTGGTTTTGAATCTTTTGGAATATTTTCATCTAAGATAGCAATTTTATATGGTTCATGCCGCTTCCAAAAGACTTCTCTAGCACGCTCCCAACTAACCACTTCTTTTTTTACTTCATAATCTTTTTTAGCCAACTCATGCATGCGTTTTTCTAGTGCATCAATGTCTTCCTGAGTTAAAGAGTGATCTAAATCAACATCATAATAAAAGCCATTATCAATTGTTGGACCAATAGCCATTTGTGTATTAGGCCATAGTTGTTTAATTGCATGACCCAATAAATGTGCACAAGAATGACGAATAATTTCGAGTCCATCTTCATCTTTGGCTGTAATGATGGCTAATGTTGCATCTTGTTCAATGACATCACAGGCATCTTTACGTTCACCATTTACACGCCCGGCTATACAAGCCTTAGCAAGCCCAGCTCCAATACTTTGAGCTACTTCTAAAACAGTAACTGGTTTATCGAATTGACGTTGGCTTCCGTCAGGAAGAGTAATAATTGGCATAATAAATCCTTATAACAGTGGTGCACCACAAGAAAGCGCACATGCGCACATAAAAAATAGATCGCGTATATTACCACTTATTATAAGGATTTTAAATAATGCTCATGCTACGACTTCTTTATTTTCTATCTTTTTAATTAAAATAAATAGAAATATTAACCATAATCTTTTAATGCACATATTATTAATTACATCATAAATATTTCGATCAATACTGAAATTAAATTTAATATTTACGAGTTAAAAAATTTCATATCTTTAAAAATAACTCCCTACTTTTAAATGGTTTTGAACCTACATAAGGCTTTAAAGCCATTCTAGTAAATCGTTTAGCAGCTTTAAGTGTGTCTTTATTATTAAAGTCACGCTTTCCCAAAGCTAAAATTTGTTCACCAGTAAAACTAGAGCTATTTTGTAGTAAACTACTCATAAACCCTTTTTCTATTTGATATTGATAACTCATAGTGCTAACAATATCTTCGCCTGTGTAACCACAATGAAAAAAATCTACGTGATATCCCAAATTTTCTAATAAAGTTAATTCAAAACAGCGTAATACATTTTCAGCAGGTACTTGCCTAGCCAATTTTTGCAAGCTATCTAAATAATTATCAAAAAGTGTGGACATCTCTGTTTCGGCAATTAAAACACGATGTAACAATTCATTCAAATAAAAAGCACTGTATAAATAAACAGAAGCAAGAGGTAAAGCAAGTGACATCGCTTCAACTTGGCGTAATATTTTTATTTCACCTTGACCAGAATATTGCACAACAAGAGGTGTAAAAGGTTGTAAAACCCCTTTTAATGCAGATCGTTTTCGTCTAGCTCCTTTGGCTAAAACTGTTATTTTTCCTGCATTTTCAACAAATAGATCAACTAATAAACTGCTTTCACTGTAAGCTCGAGTATGTAATGTAAATGCCCTTTTCCAGCTTTCCATTTTAGATGCCTTTTTGATTACAAGATTATTATTTTTAATAAAAAGATTACTTGATTAAAAAATGAATGATTTTTTAAATTTTCTTCTGAAATTAACCTAAATTTCCGATATAATCAATGGCTAATTATTAATATGATTATAGGATAACTAAAAGAAAACTATGGAACTTTTCTCAACGATATTACTCCTTGTTTTAATTGTATCACTTTCTGGTGTCGTTATAAAAATGCTACCGTTTCAAATTCCATTACCACTTATGCAAATACTATTGGGTTGTACGTTAGCTGCTTTCGGCATATATGTAAAATTTGATCCAGAATTATTTCTTGTTTTATTTATACCTCCTTTACTTTTTGCCGATGGACGCAAAACATCAGTAAAAGATTTTGTTTATAACGTAAGAGAAATTGTTGGATTAGCACTTGTTTTGGTAGTGATTTCGATTATTGCGTTAGGTTATTTTTTACATTGGATATTGCCAAATGTTCAATTAGCAGCAGCTTTAGCTCTCGCTGCAGTATTATCTCCAACCGATGCTGTTGCCTTAAGTGGTATTGTAGGAAAAGGACGCATAGAAAAAGAAAAAATGGAAATTATTGAAGGTGAAGCTTTAATGAATGATGCTTCTGGCTTAGTATCATTAAAATTTGCAATTGCCATAGCGGCAGGATTGTTACAATTTGATTTACTAAGAATTAGTTTAACATTCTTTGGAGTTGCAATTGGGGGGCTTGCTATTGGTGTTTTGTTTACATGGTTATATGCACGTATATTACGTAAAATAAATAAACTTACGCATAATGATCCTGCAATTCAAATTGTCTTATTATTCTTACTTCCATTTGCGACTTACATAATTGCTGAAGAATGCCACTGTTCTGGTATTTTAGCCGCAGTGAGTGCTGGTATGACTGTCAACCATTCAAATATGATGAGAAATGCACCTTTAACTGCACGTTTGCAGTCAGATAGCACATGGTCCATGTTAACCTTTGTATTTAATGGATTTGTATTTGTTTTATTAGGTATTCAACTACCAAGTATTTTTAATAATACTTTCGCTGAAAATCAAACAGATTCATCGATTGAAGTTTGGCAGTTGTGTCTTATTGTCTTATTTGTTTTTATTGTATTAATGGGCACAAGATTTGCTTGGTTATGGGCAATGAAACATATGCCTACCATGCCATTAGGTACTAAACGACCACTTGCTTTTAGATCCTATTCAACTAGAGATCTATGGATTTCGACCTTTGCCGGTGTTCGTGGAGCAATTACACTTGCGGGTGTTTTATCTATCCCGATGACAATCAGTGGGCGATACCAGCTTGTTTTTATTGCAACCGGTATTATTTTAATTTCTTTAGTTACAGCAGTAATCGTATTACCTATATTATTACGTGGTAGTGTTATTTTAGATAATTCTGCGCAAGAAAATGAAATTCTAACGGTCAAAGGTCAGATGGCTGAAGAAGCAATTGTCAGTTTAGAAAAAATGCAAGGTAATTTACTTCAAGAAACAACAGATTCTGGCTTAGACCAAGAAATTATACATGAGGTTGGATCGCGTGTTATAGGATCACTAAGACGACGAACAGGCCTTAAAGATTTGGAACAAAAATCGCTAGAAGCTGAAAATCTTGAACGACGTATGCGTTTAGTTGCAATTGGCGCTGAACGTACAGCATTACTACAAATGAAAATTCGTAACGAAGTCAGCGAAGAAACTTTTGAGCATTTAAATAATGATTTAGATATTTACGAAAAAATGATATCTGGAGATTAATAAATGGTAGCAAATAAACAACACATTTTAGCTAAAGCCCATGCTCGGTTTGTTGACAAAGCCCCTGAAGTTTTGGGGCTAGCTTTACAGTGTATTCCATTCAATTTAAAAAAACATGCAATAGAGCAATTACTGCAACTACAATTTAAAAATTCACTGCAAGACGGTGAGCTTGATTTTTTAGAAAACCGATGGCTAAAAATTCAAGTTACCGACCTAGAACTTGTTTGGTTTGTAAGTTTGATTAATAATAAACTGGTCGTAAGTCGAGAAGAACTCGCTGATGTGAGTTTTATTGGTAATGCTAATGATTTGATAATGATTGCAACGAGACGACAAGACCCTGATACACTATTTTTTCAACGTCGTTTAATTGTTGAAGGTGATACTGAACTAGGTCTCTATGTTAAAAATTTAATGGACTCAATTGAAATTGATTCAATGCCTAAGATTTTAAGAATAACACTTGAAAAATTAGCTAATATCATTGAAAGTACACCAACAAATTAAATTTTCTAAAATCATATTTTTCATATCTCTTCTTAAGTAAGGGAATTTAGCAGTTATTGATAACAACGTTCCCTTTAATTCTTATTATTATCCATTTTTAATAATTATATCAAAATGATAATAAATAGTTTTAATCAATTCACCTATTTAATTACCTTTTCTTTACTACACAACTTGTCCCCCGTATTATTATCCAATAAATTTAATTTTTCCATTAGAATGTATCTTCAATTTTTTTAGATGCTCCCATATAGTGAAAGCTTGCTTTTCGAATTTTAATATGTATTTATTACGTAAATCAACCTTTGACCATATTCCTAATCTCCAAAAATAATAGGTATATCATTAGTTAATGATTTCATAAGAGCAATCAACATACTTATATTCAAGTTTATAAAGATAACTCAATAATTGTTTTTTTCATGTTAGCTACATCAAATCTTGTTTTTAGAGTTTACATCCACAAATAATTACTACAGCGTCTGATTTGATATAATATTTAATATATTATTTATATTCTGATATAATAGCTTCCAAAAAGTATTGGTATTTATTTAAAGATTATCTAAAATAGATATTGTATTTAATGTTCTTTAATAAGACAAAATCTATACATTTCAATAAAAAAACAATGAATTAATGAAAATTAACACAAAGCAATTCACTTTCTATTTCCATGATTATGAAACCTTTGGCATCAATCCATCTTTAGATAGGCCAGCTCAATTTGCTGGAGTTCGGACTGATGAAGATTTTAATATTATTGAAGAACCGTTGGTCATATATTGTTCACAAGCTCAAGATTACTTACCAAATCCTGAAGCAGTATTAATTACAGGAATTACTCCCCAGAAAGTGAACCAAAAAGGTCTTTGTGAAGCAGAATTTACTCGTTTAATCCATCAAGCATTTAGTGTGCCCAATACGTGTATTTTAGGTTACAACAATATACGCTTTGACGATGAAGTAACAAGAAATATTTTATATCGTAATTTTTATGATCCTTATGCTTATAGTTGGAAAAATGGAAATTCCAGATGGGATCTTCTCGATGTGGTTCGAGCTTGTTATGCACTTAGACCAGAAGGGATTAATTGGCCAATAAATGATGAAGGTCTACCAAGCTTTCGTTTAGAGCATTTATCAAAGGTGAATAACATTGAGCATGAACATGCACATGATGCAATGTCAGATGTCTATGCAACTATTGCAATAGCTAAATTAATAAAAGAAAAACAACCTAAACTTTTCAATTATTTTTTTACATTACGAAATAAAAATAAAGTTGCAGAACTTATTGATATCGTTAACATGACACCTATTATTCACATATCGGGCATGCTCGGTAACTATCGTGGCAATATGTCATTAGTTTGCCCTATTGCTTGGCATCCATTACAAAATAACGCTGTGATTGTGTGTGACTTAATGGGTGATATTGATTCAATTATTGATTTACCTGTAGAAAAGATTAAAGAAAAGCTCTATACAAAAACACAAGATCTTGAGCTTAATGAATCACGCATTCCTTTAAAGTTAATTCATATTAATAAATGCCCTATCGTAGCCCCAATAAAAACATTATTATCACAAAATGCAAAAAGATTTAATATTGATGTAAATCTCTGTTTAATCAAGCAACAAAAATTATTTCAGTATCAAAAAATACTACAAAATAAAATGACAGAATTATTTGCAATAAATGAAAATTATTCTACTCATCCTGATGTCGATGCCCAAATATATAATGGCTTTTTAAATAAACAAGATAGCCTACGTTGCGAAACTATACGAACAACACCTGCTAATTTGTTAGATACTTTATCATTAACATTTGATGATTCTCGTTTAGCCCCTTTATTTTTCAAATACAAAGCTAGAAATTATCCACAATCACTAACAGAACAAGAACAAATAATCTGGCTAGATCATTGTCGTGATAAGCTTAATACATTAAAAATACAAGATTATTTATTAACATTAGAGCAACTTGCTGAAAACTATATTCAGCACCCCAAAAAACTAGCTATAATTAAACAACTTTATAATTATTGTCTTTATTTAATTGGATAATTAATTTTAGCAGGCGTATGATATAGATAAGTATATTTCATCCTAATAATAGGTATAATCATCATAATTAAAAATTAAGGTGATTAGCATTTATATTATGAAACATTTTTTAGCTAAGCACGCCACAATTAAACATCGACTATATTCTTTATACTATACTATTTTTAGTTATGGTCGAGGTCTTCTAGTTTTAACTCTTTGTTTATGGATAGGTAATATAATCTCTAAATTATTACCAATAATAATTCCAGATAGTATTATTGGATTGTTAATTTTATTTTTTTTACTGGCTTTTCAATTAATCCCCACTTGTTGGATAAAAAATAGTTGTAATCTTTTTATGCGCTATATGACATTACTTTTTGTTCCTGCAGCAATGGGTATTATGGAAAATTATTCACTTTTATTAGAAAATTGGGTACCAATTATATTTGGCAGTGTTGGCAGTACTCTAATCGTGCTGCTTTTTACTGCTTTTTTAACAGAACATTTTCATAAAACAGTAAATCAAGATCCAACTGTATCACTAAAAAATGAGGATAATTAGCCATGATATGGATGCTGCCATTAACGCTTTGTGTTTTTCTCATTGTTCGAAAAATATCGTTTAAAATAAAAAATCCATTATTTAATCCGCTAGTAGTGACTGTTATTGTTTTAATCCCAATATTACTAATAACCAAAACAAATTACACTCAATATGTTAATAACGTGCAAATTATTAATTATTTGTTACCTTATTCTGTTGTAGCCCTTGCCTACCCTTTATATGAACTTATTCCACAAATTAAGGCTAGATGGAAATCAATAATGATTATTACTTTCACTGCTTCACTTGCATCCATGATAACGGGAGTTTGCATTGTATTTTGGCTTGGTGGAAATAAAGAAATTGCCGCATCAGTATTACCAAAATCAGTTACTACAGCTATTGCGGTAACAATTGCAAATAACCAAGATGGAGTTCCATCAATAGCTGCATTATGCGTGATATTGGTTGGAACATTGGGTGCTATATTTGGGCACCAGATATTAAATTTAATAAAAATAAAATCAGCACCAGCAAGAGGATTATCAATAGGTGCGGTATCGCATGCTGTCGGCACAGCTCGTTGTATTGAAATTGATTATAATGAAGGAGCTTACAGTTCTTTATCATTAGTCTTATGCGGTATCATGACTTCATTGACAGCACCATTTTTATTTCCAATGATAGTATTTCTTTTCGATTGGTTTTAACATGAAATTAAAAAGATTTATAACTTATTTTGTCATTTTTTGTTTGATTTCTATAGCTTCAATTATTGGCCTTGATCTATGGATTAGTTATAAAACTGCGCCTTTAATTTATCATGATGAAAATAAGTTACCTTATCGAGCAGTCGGAGTTGTTCTCGGTACCTCAAAATATGTACGGGGTGGAGGTATTAATGGTTTTTACCGCAATCGCATTGATGGGGCTATTGATCTCTATTGGCAAGGTAAAGTAGATTATCTATTATTAAGTGGTGATAATGCACTTTTGAGCTATAATGAACCTATTACAATGCAAAAGGATTTAATTAAAGCAGGAATACCCCGTGAAGCAATAGTATTAGATTACGCAGGATTCAGGACCTTTGATTCAGTAGTTCGTGCAAACAAAGTTTTTGATGCAAATGATTTTACGATTATTACTCAGGAATTTCATTGTGAACGAGCCATATTTATTGCACTCGCCCAAAATATCCAAGCTCAATGTTTTGCTGTACCAGCACCAAGAAGTATGAAATTAGTGCGAATAAGAGAAATGTTTGCTCGTGTTAGTGCTTTTATCGATCTCTATATTCTTAATAAAAAACCCAAATATCTTGGTCCGGTTATACCAATTATCTCAGATGAACATTAATAAATTTTATATTTAGATTAATATAATTAAGCTGATACCTTTTTAGTATATTTATTAAACTTAGAGTAATTAGTCTAATATTTTAGATTGCATTTTTATGCAAAAAAAAGTAATATTTAGTCAATTTTTTTAATTTAAGTAAAATGAACAATGAATATTGAATTAAACCATATTAACTGCTTTTATGGTAAACATCAGGCATTAAATGATGTTTCACTCTGCTATCCACTGGGTGAAACAATTGTATTACTAGGCCAAAGTGGAGCAGGCAAAAGTTCTTTATTAAAAGTATTTAACTTACTTGAAATTCCAACATCAGGAAACATGACTATTGCTAACTCATATTTTGATTTTTCTAAAAAAATCAATGAATCAACGGTTAGATTATTAAGAAAACATGTAGGTATGGTTTTTCAAAATTATAATTTGTGGCCGCACTTAACCGTGCTAGAAAATTTGATCGAAGCACCTTGCCAAGTATTAAAATTATCAAAAAAAGAAGCAAGTGATAAAGCAATGGCTATATTAGAAAGACTACAAATTAATGATATGGTCCATCGTTATCCCCTTCACCTATCTGGTGGACAACAGCAACGTGTTGCAATAGCTAGGGCATTAATGATGGAACCTCAAATCTTATTATTTGATGAGCCAACGGCGGCATTAGATCCAGCTATTACTTCACAAGTTGCTGAAATTATTAATGAACTGTCACAGACAGGTATTACACAAATTATAGTTACTCATGAAGTTGATTTTGCTCGTAAAGTTGCTTCACAAGTAATTTATATGGAACAAGGTAAAATTATAGAGCAAGGACAACTTGAATGTTTTGCTCATCCTAAAACTGAAAAATTTAAATCTTATTTGTCACATTAATTAAAATAAAATTAGGTGGATATATGAAAAAAATATTACTTGCTATTTTTTTTGCAGGAACAGCCTTTGTTACTCAAGCTACAGAGACTTTAACCATCGGCACAGAAGCAACTTATGCTCCTTTTGAATTTACAAATGAAAAAAATGAAATTGTTGGATTCGATATTGATGTGATTAATAAAATTTGTGACGAAATCAAAGCCTCTTGCAAAATTGTTAATCAATCTTTTGACGGCTTAATTCCAAGCTTAAAAACACGCCGAATCGATGCAGCAATAGCAGGAATTGATGTGACTCTTGAACGTCAAAAACAAGTTGATTTCACTAAAATTTATTATGATGATAGTTCGATCCAGTTTATTACCTTAAAAGATACATTAACTAATCTTGAACAAATAAAAGGTAAACGCATTGGTATTCAAAAAGGAACAACTTATCCAAAATATCTAAGTGAAAAATACCCTGATGTTAAACAAGTCAGTTACGATAGTTATCAATTTGCTTTTTTAGATTTAAAAGCAAAACGAATTGATGCGATCGTATCAAGTTCAATTGTTGCTGGTGAATGGCTAGATAAGGAGACTGATATTGTACCACTAGCAGATAAAATCACCGATCACGAATTTTTTGGCGAAGGTTTAGGTATAGCAGTACGTAAAGGTAATGATCAATTATTAAATCAATTTAACCAAGCTCTTGATAGACTAAAAGCAAATGGTGAATTAGACGCCATTTATAAAAAATGGTTTAACAAATAGCCATTAAATAGTAAAAATCGACGTCATTATGATCTCGCCACACATTTTGTGGCGAGTTTATTTTTTATTAAACAATGTTAATTTAACAACGGTTTTCTTATGTCAGACTTTCTAACGAATAAAATAAATTGGATTCTATCTTTGATGGATGGATATATATTGCCACTAACACAAGCAACATCAATTACATTATCATTAGCTTTAGCATCATTAGTGGTAGGCATATTTTTTGCCTTTATTTTTACACTATTAGAATTGTCTTCAATTAAACCTGTTGCGTGGTTAATGTCACTTTTTAATTTAACGATTCGCGCTTTACCTGAACTATTAATTGTTGTCGCTATTTATAACGGATTACCGTTATTACTCATATTATTAAATGATGGTTTTACCATTAACCTTTACTTTGCTTCATTAACAATACAGCTAGACATTCAAGATTTTAATATTAATCCTTTTTTATGTGGTGTTGCTGCACTTTCACTTTTATATGCGGTTTATGCTTCACAAACATTGCGTGGTGCATTTAAAACAATTTCAAATGGGCAGCGGCAAGCAGCCCAAGTACTTGGACTTAGTAAATCACGCACGTTTTTTCGTATCATAATGCCACAAATGTGGCGTCATGCATTACCAGGATTAAGTAACCAATGGTTAATTTTGTTAAAAGATACAGCACTAGTATCAGCTATTGCTATTAATGATTTGATGATGCAAACAAAAGCAATTATAGCTAGAACAAACCAACCTTTTTTATGGTATTTCATTGCAATGACTATCTATTTAATTATCTCAATTTTAAGTCAAAAAGTTATATCACGAATTGAAAAACGTTCAACCTATTTTGAACATCCAACACCAACATCAGCAAAAAATTAGTAAGGTCTTATTATGTTTGATACTTTTATTTATTATTTTAAAATCATACTTCAAGGTCTACCTAATACATTAACCTTAGGAATTTTAGGAATTTTATCGGCAGGATTGCTAGCAATCATCTTATCTTGTTTATTGTCATTAAATTCGTATGCTTTAACTAAAGCGATTCGTACTTATATTATTTTATTTACCGGTTCTCCGCTACTTGTACAATTATTTTTAATCTATTATGGACCATCACAATTTAGTGATACATTAAGCAAAGTACCTGCACTTTATAAACTTATTTCATCGCCTTGGTTTTGCGCATACTTAGCTTTAACACTTAATAGTGCAGCTTATACTACACAAATATTTTACGGTGCATTAAAATCGTTACCTCTAGGACAATGGCAAGCTTGTGAAGCACTTGGTATGGATAAAAAACAAACATTAAAAGTTATTTTACCTTATGCATTAAAACGAGCTCTTTCAACTTACTCTAATGAGATCGTTTTTGTTGTAAAAGGTACAGCATTAGCATCGATGATTCCAGTAATGGACATTATGGGATATAGCAATCAATTAAATAGTGATTATTATGATTTTTCTATTTTTATTGTTGCAGGCTTAGTTTACCTCTTGATAAATGGCTTACTTAGCACCATTATGAGGATTATAGAGAAAAAAAACCTCACCTTCGAAAACTAATATGAGCCAATTTGATTCAACTACTTTTTTAAAAAAAGTCCCACATAAGCCGGGTATTTATCAAATGTTTAATGATAAAGAAACGATTATTTATGTGGGAAAGGCCAAAGATCTTAATAATCGACTAAAAAGCTACTTTAATAACAGCAAAAAAACATTAAAAACGGATATGCTTGTTAGCCATATCCATCGCATTGAATTTACAATTACCAATACTGAAACCGAAGCTCTACTACTTGAACAGACATATATCAAAAAGCATCAACCACGATATAATGTGCTTTTAAAAGATGATAAAAGCTACCCGTTTATAAAGCTAAGTAAAGAACGACATCCTCAACTGTCCCTTTATCGTGGAGCAGTCAATCGAAAAAAAGATGAGTTTTTTGGTCCTTATCCTAGTGGATATGCAGTAAAGCAAATATTAGCTTTATTACAAAAAACATTTCCAATAAGACAGTGCTTAAATTCAACCTATCGCAACCGAACTCGGCCCTGCTTACAATATCAAATTAAACGTTGCTTGGGTCCTTGTGTTCCAGGATTAGTCAGCGATGAAGATTACCTAGAGCAAGTTAACTATGTTAGATTATTTTTATCAGGTCAATCAGATCAGATAATACAAAAAATAACTGAAGATATGCAAAAAGCTAGTAGCGAACTCAGCTTTGAAAAAGCGGCAGTTTTGCGTGATCAACTTCAAGCAATAAAACACATCAATGAAAAACAGGCAATATATAACAATAATGATAATCTTGATGTTATTGGATTCCATTATGAGTTAGGTTTAGCTTGTATATATGTACTGTTTATTCGCAATGGGCAAACATTTGGGCATCGTTCTTATTTTCCTAAGGTTCCATCAAATACTGAACTAGAAGAAGTCATCGAAACTTTTTTAGGGCAGTTCTATTTACAAGGCAATCAAAACAGAAATATCCCTAAAAAGATTTTACTTAACTTTTCATTGTCTGATAAACAACCAATGGAAGAGACCCTGTCACTTATTGCAGAGCATCAAGTTAAACTAATTGATGAGCCTAAGGGAGATAATCTTAAATTATTGAATATCGCAACCGTAAACGCTCAAACTGAAGTTAAAAATAAACTATTAGAAAATTCCACAATAAAACAACGATATGATGCGTTAAAATCTTTTTTGGGGATCGATAAAATTAACCGAATGGAATGTTTTGATATCAGTCATTTTATGGGCAAAAATACAATAGCATCTTGTGTGGTATTCGATGATAAAGGTCCTGTTAAATCGGAATTTCGCCGTTATAATATTTCTGGCATAACACCTGGCGATGATTACGCTGCTATGGAGCAAGTTTTAACTCGTCGTTATAGTAAGAAGGATCTTCCAGAAGAAAAAGTACCTGATATAATCTTTATCGATGGAGGTAAAGGGCAACTAAACCAAGCTTTAAAAGTATTTGAATGTTTAGAAGTAAACTGGAATAAAAATCACCCTATTTTAATTGGTGTTGCTAAAGGTGCAGAACGAAAAGAAGGGCTTGAAACACTTTTCTTTGAAGCGCATGGAGCTGGCCATTATATTGATGATCATTCTCCAGCTCTACTATTAATTCAACAAATTCGAAATGCCTCACATGATCATGCGATTATGGGGCAACGCAAGAAAGGTGTAAAGCAGTTAACGGATAGTGCATTAGAACATATTCAAGGGATCGGAGCTAAAAGAAGAAAAGCATTACTTAAGCATTTTGGTGGCTTAAGAGAGCTAAAAAATGCTAGTATTGATGAGATCGCACAAGTGCAAAGTATTTCTAAATCTTTAGCCGAAAAAATTTATTTAAATTTACGGCAATAACGCATTGAAAAATTAAAATATTTGAGGCAACATAAGCGTTAAGAAAACCTGTTTTTTTTAATTATCACTAATTATTTGATTAATAAAACAAAAAAGAGCTGATGTCACATGAAAATCAATATCCCTACATTTTTAACATTATTTAGAGTCATTTTAATCCCCTTTTTTGTGTTGGCGTTCTATCTCTTACCTTATGAATGGTCAGGTTTTTTTTCTGCACTATTATTTCTAATAGCCGCTGTTACAGACGTCTTTGATGGTTATCTTGCTCGCAGGTTGAAACAAACTACTAAATTTGGTGCATTTCTTGATCCTGTAGCAGATAAAATTATGGTAACTATAGCACTTATTCTTATAACTCAATACTATCAAGCTTGGTGGATCTCTATTCCTGCAATTATCATTATTTCACGTGAAATAATAATATCGGCTCTACGTGAATGGATGGCTGAAATAGGGAAACGCAATAATGTGGCTGTTTCATCGCTAGGAAAAATAAAAACTATTTCCCAAATGACAGCATTGACATGGTTATTATGGAGACCATGTAATATGGTTATTTATGCTGGTCTTGCAGCTTTAATACTTGCAACCATTTTAACTTTGATATCAATGTTACAATATTTGTTCGTTGCTCATAGCGATTTATTAGATAGCAAATAAAAGCTTTAAACAGATTTAATAGCAAGCTAGTGTACAATGAAATGCTTTGAGAAATTTTCATTTTAATTAAACATTGAACAATTACACAGTTAATATCAAATTTTTATTGACTGAAAAGATAGCATAGGTAAAATGCTATCATTCAAAACACAATTACTTTCTAGTAATTAATTTCAAGCCCGGGTGGTGAAATCGGTAGACACAAGGGATTTAAAATCCCTCGGCCTTTTTGGCCGTGCGAGTTCAAGTCTCGCCCCGGGCACCATTTAGTATCTTAAAAAGACTTTATAACCCTAGATCACTTTTCTTATAGTTTTACAAAAAATACAACTAGCAATATTATTGATTTTCCCCTTACCTTTATAAATCATTTTTGTGTATATTGACATAATAGGTGTTGTAAAGCCACTTGACCTAACAAATTTATTAATAATAAGATTTCGTTATTTCAAATTTCCTATTTTTTAAATGCATTTATTATAGCTATTAAATATTAGTCTTTAAAACCATAAATGAGAACATATAAAAGAATAAATAAATACAATATATAAAAAATAATAGAATATTATTTTCATATATTTCTTTTTAATAAAGAATGAAAGAGCGATTAAATGATGGTCCCTGAACCTATTTCTTGCTCAAATAATTTGTGCAGACAATTATAGCAAAAAGAATAGTATAAAATTATTAATGATGAAACTGACTTTAAGAAGATAAATCTTAAAATAGCCAAATGAAAAATTTAAATTTCAAAGTAAATAAGATTAACTTTGAATAACAATATTGGTCTTTTGAGTATAAACGGTACAATTATCAGGAATATCTTTATTAACAAAAGTCATCGCCCCTATTACGACATTATTACCAATTTTAGTATTCTGCCCAAACATCATACTATTTGTACCAAAAGTGACATTATCTCCTACTTGTAAATAACCATCGTGATAATAGCTTTTAAAACCAATGGTAACATTACTTGAAATATTACAGTTTTTACCAATCTTAACTCTTGGCGTAATAACAATACCGACTAAATGCCAAATATGTAATCCAATATCAATATCTGCTTTAATTGAAATATCAAGACAATGCTTTTGATTTAATTTATTAATAATTTTTTTGGCACATGTTCTTTCGCTTTCATCACCTAACCTATACATAAAATAAGCAAGACGATACCAAGCTAAAAAGCTATTTTTTCTTAAAAGTTTTCGAAATAATCTTATCCAAGTGAAATCTTTATGAATATATTCAACTACCCAGTAATTTTTTAAATTTGTTAAATCGTGAGTGAGCAAGAATTTGATAATAGAAATATATTTAAACATATTGAATAATATTATAAAACAACTTTCACTTATCTTAATAAAAAAATTAAAAAATGACAAATTAAACCTATTTATAGATTCTTTTAATTTTATTCTTTTAACCTAGCTAAAACCATATAATAATAAAAGCCTTTCATTTTACATAACCACTTAATCAATAAAAAAGGTTGAACCATTAGATTAATCTCAATGTGCAAGTTAATACAAAAATAAAAAGCACTATAGAAAACAATAACTATTTTGCTCTATAAAGGTGATTATGAAAGATTTTATTAGCGATTTTTTGGTGGCCCCTACTGGACTTGAACCAGTGACCAATCGATTATGAGTCGAATCAACCAACAATAAATCTCAAAATCTCATAATAGAGGGATAGATATTGTTAACAAATAATAAATAAATTAAAAATTTTGTCAACATTAATAATCATCCATTATTGTATAATTACTGTATGTATTACTACTAGTATTCTATATCAATTACATTGAATACTAGTAGTAAGCCATTATTAATTACTTGACCATTATTTTAATTTAAAATGCTCATCTAAACACGATCTTAATTGATCATGATCTGTTACTATATATTCTAATGTTGTTGACAACGATGAATGCCCTAATAACTCCTTTACTAATGTTACATTCCGATCTGGCTGTTTCATCAAATTTGTTGCTAATGTATGCCTGAACCTATGTGGGCTAACTTTAACATTGCAAACTTTTGATAATCGCTGAAAAAATGCATCTATTCGATCAAAATTCATTTCTTTGTAAAAATCACATTTATCATTTTTAAAATGATAAATATTAAATAGCTGCATGGTCGGTTTTTTATTTAACATTTTTAATTGTTTCTTTAATTCAACAATATCGTGAAAAACATCGTCAATCAGAGGAATTTCTCGTTCGTTATGAGTTTTCGAGCCAGCCTCTCTTAAAAAGAGTGTTTTATCTTTATCATTAATATCACAAATACGAATATGCAACAATTGATTACGTCGAATACCTGTATATTGCAAAATTTTAATCAGTGTTATCCAAAATTGGGCTGGATAACAAAAATCTCGTGGTGATTCTTTTAGCTGTTTTTCTTTAAGAACACGTAAACAAATATCAATATCTGCCTGTGATATAGTCTTTTTGGCTTTCTTACCTGGTTTTATTAACATTTTATCAAATGGATTTTTTTTTGAATAACTAAGCCTTGTTCTATACCAAATCCCATTAACGCTTTAAAATGACGACAATAACTATTCCACGTTACATGTTTACATTGTCTGAAGTCCAAAATATGGCGTCTAAAATTTGATACTGTTTTATGGTTAATTGAGTTAATATTTGTAAAATCACTATTAAAAAATCGAGTAAATGCTTCAATATACCTTCTATAATTATAGATAGTTTGTTTACGCAATTGTTTAAATTCTAAATATACTATGAGCAATTCCTGCCAAGACATTTTTTCTTTTTTTATTTCCATAAATACTCCTGATTCTCATTTTCTGACTAATTGTTTTTGTAAACACTAACATCATGAATTAATGTTAGATGCGGATTATCAGGGAAATTATTCTCAATAGCAAATAATGGTTTGTTATCAATTAAATAACCTTTGATAAAAGTATGGCTTTTTCTTTTCCCAGAAATTAGGCACTTCCAGATATTAAATCCTTCATCACTGAATTTTGTATGAATTTTCAACTCTTGAAATTCACGTTGATATTGTTTCCAGTTACTATCATCATCATTACCATGTATATATAAACTGTATTTTTTAAAAATTTTAGGAGTTATCATGAATATTTTACCGTCAACAGTATGAATGCATGCATTTTGGTTATTAACAGGCAATTTTTTATCAATAATTTGACGTCTAACCCATTTAAAAAATGGGTGATTATAGATATCATCATTATCTAATGTGTTAGAAATACACTCATTTGAAATAGAAATATCATTATTTTTTGAATTATTTACTATCTGACTGTTCTTTTTGGAATTGTCGCAATCATCATGATTATCAGCCATATCTGTTTCAGATATCTCAGTATTTGTTTGTTCATTAGAAAATAGGTTCAATATTGTATCTTGCGCAATGTTTAATTTAGACTCTTCTTTAACCTCCTCCGTTGAAATATTATCAGGTATGGAGTTAAGATTATCTGCTTCTGTTGCTTCTGTTGCTTCTGTTGCTTCTGTTGCTTCTGTTAACAGTGGAGTGATTGAACCCTTGAATGGTTCTGGAGCATTAGTAATATTATGAAAAGCCACATTGGCAGGTATACGGATAAGTGTTAGTTTTTCAGCAACCCAACCACTATCAGATTCAATTTTACACGGCCAAATAGTTTTATCTTCATTTGCTATTGCTATCCCGTGCTCTTTTAGTATATTAAATATTTTTGCATTATCAGTAGGTATATCAGTTATACCGTTTTGCAGCAAATTAGCTTTCATTTTATCGGTAAATGATTTGCTAATAACCCAAACATCTTTTCCATCAAACCAACCATCACAGGCTTTTGGGCCATTCAACACTAATTCTGATTCAATTAAATACCTTATCGAAACAATCATTTTACTCATTAGTGATACTGGTTTACTTAGTATTTTTGTCGGATCTCCACCTAGATTATTCGATACAGAAAACATATCTGCTTTTTGTATAATTTCGGATAATACGCCAGCTTTTTCAGTATGACCTGAACATAAACTTAAAAAAGATTTAAACAATTCAGGGAATTGTGATAACCAAATGATACTTTCATCTGGTAAAATTCGTTTAATCATCAATGCTGCAGCACTCGGATGAAGAGAGTAATCCCTATCTTTTTTATAATTAAACCGATACGGTAAATCTAAATTGCTTTTCCACGGATACCAAATTTTGCCATCGTTCATTTCAACATGAACATCTACAACAACTTTACCTATGTCATGTAACAATGCACCGTATACAACTGCGGCACTCCAAGCCTGAGCTTGTCTTGGAATATCTTCTGCGTTAGCTCCAAGTAAGTAAGATTGCCTCAACTTCAATGCATAATTTGCCACCTCCAGTCCGTGATCAATCATACCACCTGTATACGAATGATGGTGTGCCTCCGAAGCGGGCAGTAATTGCACTATTTCAACATAATTATTGATAACATCCATATAGAATTTATTAAACCGTTGTTGATCAATTGATACTCGTTGCCAAATTAGTGAGATCAGCTTTTTTCGAGAAGGTGTATCAAGCAATTCTGTTGCCGATCTTGGAATATACCAGTCTTTTAATGATGAGGTGTTTTCATTAGTACTGATATGTTTATTTTTAACAATTAAATTTTTTATGAAATGAAACATAATCACTAAAATTTTTAGATACCTGTATATTTATCAATAGTTATCAATATAAACTTGGGAAACCATATTTAATATAAAAAAATAAATATTCATCATAATATTTTATTGCGGATTTTTACTTAATTAGTATAATTAATTTGTTTCCGCTACTTTTAGTAGCAAACAACGAGAAGATGATCGTTAATTCTCAGACGTTGCCAATAAAATGGGACGTTCCTTTTTTAAGGTGATCACGCCCTAACAACCAACAAACTCACTGTTTCTTACAGGTTGGTAACATCTATTGGATGTTGAGTTCTTATAAACTTACCTTTTACTCACCCATAGGGGAATTTTATCCCTATCGGGCATAAATTCTCCTTTTTATTGACTTAATTTTGGAGAATATTATGACTAACTTAACTAATAACACAGTAAATAAACAATTTTTTGATTTACATACAACTGGAATTGGCTATTTAAACCGAATCCGTGAAGTTAAAGTCAAAAATGGTAAACCTTATTTATCATGTACAATCGCAGCACTAAGAGGAAATTGCCAAAACGCCGAATATACCTACATTAACTGTAACGTTACTGGTGAAAAAGCAAAAAGCTTAGTTGAAAAATGCATTGAAGCAAATAAAGCCAACAAAAAAATCTTAATCAGTTTTTGCGTCGGTGATATCTATGCTGAAACATTTGTATACAGCACTGGGGTTAAAAAAGGAGATGTTGGAATCAATTTAAAAGCTCGATTACTAAAAATCTCCAGCATTAAAATTGATGGTGAGCTTAAATATTCGGATAAAATCGAACATTTAGAAAATCAAAGTGAACCTCAAGAAGAACTCAGTAATGTTGCATAACAATTAACAACTCAAAAAAGCAAGGAAACTTGCTTTTTTAATTGTTAAATCAGTTGCTTCAACTTTACTCACCCATAGGGGAATTTAATCCCTATTGGGCATAAATTCTCCTTTTTTATTGATTTAATTTTGGAGAATTATCATGACAATTAATTACATTAAAGACTTATTTACAAATAATAATAATTATGGATTTAAACTAGAGATCACTTTTACTGACAATAATCAGGTAGAAATTATCACTTCTGAGCGTAGTTTTAATTCAATTATTGAGGTTGAAAATGAGATTACTCACATTCTTGGTAATGTTTGGGTTGATGGTGAAATTAATAATCGTCCATGTAAAGTTAAACGTGCATCAATAGTAGACAATTCCCAGAACATAGTAATTAGTGGCTTAGTAAATGTAGTATTAGTTCATTGGCAGTTAAACCCAACAACTAATTTACTCGAATATCTGAAACGCAAATTACCTATTGTTCGTAATATTGAAATAGCTAAACTCATTGATCTAACTCGTTATGAATTAGCCTTATAAAGATTATATACAATTTGAAAAATTTCCATTAGGAGAATACTCCTAATGGAGGTTCTCCTTCAATTAAACTTAAACTATAGGAGAACACTTATGCACAAAATTAATAGATTATATCTTCGAGATGATATTATAAAAATTGATGACGATATATTATCTAATATTAAACGATATGATTTGATTAATTCATTCTCTGATGGAGAAGGTGTTGAATTTAATCTCTATCTATCAGAAATGGAAGATTGGTTGATAAAACAATGGCAATGTAACAATTTAAATGATTTCAATCATAAAATTGCTAGCCGTTTCAATTCATCTTACAAAGAAATTTTATCATCAGGAGATTATACACAATGTTTTTTGATTTGCTTTTTGGAGCATTTAAAAGAATTAGGCCATAATGCCTATTTTGATTTGTATTCCGAAGCTGTATTAAGTATTGATGGTGAAATTATTGATCATATCTGTCTCTTAACTAGTTAAATCATTCACAATAAGAAAACAAGGAAACTTGCTTTTTTTACAACTATGATGTAATACATACTAAGAAATAAGTTATAATTCTTTGTTTTTCGACTAAGGAAAAAATAAATGAGGCATTTAATAATTTATCCAGACATTAAAGCAAGGGCAATTAAGAACCCTTCTGAAGATGATTATTTACGCTATGAAAATACTGATCATGGTCTACTTGATGATGATACATTTAACGAATTAACTAAACGAAGAATTCAAGAGCTATTTAAAACTCAAAGCTACGTTGAACAAGTCGGAAATGAAATCTGGCGAGTTAAGCCTGATGGATCTCGTGAATTCATAAAAAGGATTGTTAAATATGGAGAATGCTCGTAAATATGCTTATTTTATATTGGGTGTGAATGGCGGTGGTAAATCAACACTAAGAGATTATCAGCTAAATATAGAAAAAAATATTACAGTGATTGATCCAGATCAGATAGCAAAAAAATTTTCTCTAAATTCTGTTTCTGCAGGGAAAAAAGCTATTACACTATTTCGACAATGTTTAGCAAATAAAAACTCATTTCTTTTTGAAGGAACTTTGTCTGATTTATCTATGCTTAAACGAATCCATTGTGCAAAAAATCACGGTTATATTATTAAAGCTTATTTTATTGGCCTAGATAACTGCGAATTACACAAGGCAAGAGTGGCTGAGCGTGTACTAAATGGTGGGCATTATATTGATCCAAGTGATATTGAACGAAGATATTTTAAAAGTTTAAGCAATATACAATGTCTTTTTTCTGTCGTCGATCAATTGAAAGTCATGGACAATACTAATGTAGCTAAACCTCATGATTTAGTCCTTCTTATTATTCGAAATAAACTAGTTAAACAGGCTAAAAACATACCTAATTGGGTCACCGAATATGTAATAAAACCCTTTAAAAATCAATAAAAACGCAACAAATGTTGCGTTTTTTTATGGAATAACTGTTTTATTATGATGCAATCAGCTGTTTAGCTAAAGCCATTTCAATTGATTCATCTGATTCATCAGAATTAAGTATATCTAATCCCGAATCAGGCATATCTCCTGATGTACTTTGTGAAACTGCTATTTTTTTTGCCATCAATTTTAAACAGCTTGTTTGAGCTGAATTTTCATAGCCTAAATAAATCACTTTTACATCATTTTTTTGGCCAATTCTAAACGAGCGTTTTGCAGCTTGTTGCAATGTGTAAACATTAAAACCAGTTTGCAAGAAAATAATGGTCGGAAAATCAAGTAAATCAAGACCAGTTTTAACAAGTTCTGGATTTGTTATGACAATATCATAATCTTTATCCACTTTGTCTAAGATCCAATCCTCCCTCTTTTCTGGCGACACATTTGATTTTAATATAGCTGTTTTTAAACCAGCTTGTTCTAAAATAAGCTTAAGCCGTCCAGTTATGTCTCGAGTACCAGTATACGTTGTATATACTAACACTTTACGACCATCTATTTTTTGAGCTAAACAATGTTCAACTAAAGATTGCTCTTTTGGCGAACATTCAATAAAACTATCACCCTCATCACCATTACTAAATACAGATGGCACAAAAACCAACTTATCTCGTGTTCTTGGATGAGTGACTGTTTCTGCTCTAAAACAGCAATCTGGCCATGCAAGTAAGGTATTGAGTACAACACCAAGTAATGTTGTATCTCTTTTCACTAATGCACTTCTCAACTCACTCTTAAGTTTATTCGATAAATCATCGTAATAACTTCTTTGCTCATATGACATTGGAATATCAATATACTCTTCAGTATAATTCGGGAGAATATTATCACCAATATCTTTAAGCTTTAGAAATACTGTATACGGTAATACATATCGTAAAATACCCTTTGGTCCAAAACCTGGAGCTTTTTGTGTTCGATGAGAAATCTGATTACCTTTGGCTGTTTTATGACTATTTCCATGCCTTTCCGTATATAGGTCTTTAATGATTCCATGATCTCGCATAAACTCCATTGCTGCGGTACCAAGTGAACCTCTGCTATTCGGTTTATAACCGTCTTCAATCATCTTAGACGTTAATACACGAAAAAGTAAAAAAAATAGATCATCTGCATATCCTCCCATAAGAGTACCTGTTAAAAGTAAAATCTTCTTAACTTGGCTAGCAAGCACACCCATCGCCTGCCCTTGTGCAGAACCTTGATTTTTATACTCATGACCTTCATCAACAATCAATAAATCAAAAAATCCTTGTGGTAAATATCTTTTGATAAATTCGGTAGCTTGATAAGCACCTTCGCCAAAACCAAATTCAAGTTTAGCTAAAGCTTTTTCCATTCTTATTGCTTGTCTGTCAGTGAAAATAAACTCACCATTTTCATTCATAAGATTAACAAAATCTGATGCATTATCCGCAAGCAGATCAGATAGAAAATCGTCACCAAATTTATTAATTAGAGATTCAGCTTTCACTGGCCCAACTGTCGGAATTTGACACATCGATTTTTTAACTCTGTCTCTAAAACTAGAATTCGAGTTATTTAATGGTCTAATCAAAGTCCATAAAGCACTGCCACAATTCACACAAGTTGTTCGATGTTCTTTCAAAACAAAATCGCTAAAAAGAATTAACTCCCCCTCGTCATCACGACAAAAATTATAACAGTCGGGACAAGCAGCACAGTCTTTTTTTATGTATTTTGTTTTAACTTCCCCACGTTCATGAATATTTTGCTTTTGGTAAATAGGTTTTGATTTCAGTGCATGTTTCCAGTTGTATCCCATTCGCATTCGAACACGTCCTAAAACGTAAAATTCAGGCACATTAGATGTAATACCTAACTTAAGCTCTTGCCTCAATTTTAATAGCTTCACAAGTGTATCTGAGCCATTTAAAACCCATACTCTTGCACCTGGTATCGTTTCTAAAATTTCTCGTCGCCATTTATATACAAGATGAGGTGGCGAAATTATCAGATTACGTCGATACTGGGCTTCATAGTGAAGTACTGCTGCCACAGCAATTGCCATCATTGTCTTTCCTGTTCCCATTTCAGCATTGATAATCGCTGCAGGTTCATTCTGATCTAATAACAATTTTGTAACAGCCTGTACAACATTAGCTTGTTCACTAAATGGTTTACGTTTTAACTGTTCCATAATTGATTGTCGTTCAAATGACATATCATCCTGAAGGTAAACTGGAGGATTAGATGCATTCAAACTATCCAATAATGAATCTTTAAACTCGTTAATAAAACTATTTAAATCAATTTGTATATTTGATGTTACTTGTTCCATTTTTAATCCTTAAATAAAAAGGGATACAAGCTCCACAAGGGATTGTATCCCTTATGGGTTAATGTTTTAATTAATACAGAATTAATACTCATTCGGCAGCATTAGTGTAGTCATAAAAGCTTGCTTATAATCATACCACTCTGTAATAATCCATAGTTTTTTATCATCAGAAAGCTTATAACTTGCAAATAAGCGATCATTTTTTTGTCCTTGCCTTAAAACTCGATCATTTAATTTTTTGTCACTATCATCCATATCATTATCCCAATCACCTTTTTCATAACGACTGAGAGCTTTTGAAACAGCAAGTGCCATATTAAAATCACTATCTGTTAAGGACTTAACTCCTTGTGTAAAATAAATCTCTCCAGTGATAACCAAATTGTATTGATTATTTTCAAGACATCCATCATTTTCACACAATTCATCAGGTTCATTATCTCGGTTCGAAATTAGAAATAACGAACCAAATGTTTCTGAATTTGGAGTGAAATCCCATGCCTTAATTGAAGGAACAAATTTATCAGTCAAAATTGTTTTTGATTCAATAATAAATCCATTATCATCCAATGTATTTTCAACATTTTTCGACTTTGATTTATAAGTATCACCTTTAATAATATAGGTTTTACCTGTGTTAGACTTTACAATACCATTGATTTCACCAGCAGCCAATGCTAGTGATAAATGCCAGTCGGACATCTTACACAACGGTTTGCGTTTGCGTTCACAACTTTTTTTGAAAAAAAGATTAAAGTCATTCCATAGTCCACCAATCTTTTGAACTTCCTGACCTAACTCTTCATCTGTAAATGATAATTTATAGAACGATTTAATTTCACTTTCTGGCTCAGGAATTTGATATATTGGCTTATTTGTAACAGCTATCTCATCAGGAACAACCTTTCCTTCAAAAATAGCCTTAAATTTGGCCTTCACATCATTTTTTTCCTGAAGTGCTATATCATTTTGTCGAACTTTTCTTCCAAAAATAACAATCTGCTTGAATTGTTTATCACAAGCTGTAAATATTGAAATATCAGTGAACTGAAGTGCAATCCAATTTGAAAGCATCTCATCAAGCTGAGTAAACGGAATTATTAATACTAAAATACCGTTATACTGCAGAGACGGGATCGTAAAACGATAGAATATTTTCTCTAGTCGTTTGTAGTCTTTCTGATAATTTGTAATTGCTCCATTATGTTCACCAGTTAAATTTCCATATGGTGGATTTAAAAATAATAAACCAAAGGAATTAGGTGAAATAACGGTATCAAATAAGTCACTTCTTAATAGAACATCACAATATTTTTGAGCTAGTTCTGCTCGATGTCGATTGTATTCAATACCATATAGCCATGCTTTATGGCTAATTGAATACGCAATATTACTTGCTGCTCGAGCTTCGCCTATACAGGGATCTAAAACCCGAATAACAGTATTATCAGTTCTTACAAAATGACTAATAATTGCATTTGTTGTAGCATCATCCGTTGGATAATAGCCGTTTTTCGCAAAATTATGCGCCACTCGTGGCGATACAAGTGCAACCATAAATACTCCTTATGATTATGATAAAGTTAAAATACCATCACGAATTTTTTGGCTCATGATTTGAGTTAATATTGTGTCATTTACAATAATTGTTGTTGCATCAACATCACCAACAATCGCTTTGTGCTCCTTAATCATTCCTTGTTGTTTAGCAATCGATACAATTTCGTCAGCCCAATGTTCTAAAATGGGTACAGATGAAAGTGTTTTAATTGCATCAAAGTAACGATTATGTCTAGTGGAAACATCTTCTACCTTATAAATAGAAATCATTGAATTTGAATCTCGGTTTGGCTCAATAATGCGTTTATCAAAAATAAAAGCATGAATCAACGAACCAAATAACGTTTTAGTTACTTTCAATGTGCGCTTTGCATAATGCTTTCCTTCGGCTAAAAACACTCGATGATGATTTAACTTAATATCTGTTAAACCATGTTTAGTTGTTTCACCGATCGTAAGTTTTGCACAAAGCTCCTGCATTGCGGTATCTTTCCCCCATACAGATAAAAAAATCAGTTCGGAGTCATTATTCGCAATACAACAATCACATTTCAAATCTGGAATATCTTGTAATGTAAGAATGTTACTCATTAAAGTTTCTCCTTAATAATCAACATAAGGAGAAACGATCTCTAGGGAGACCTGTTTCTCCCCAGAGATAAATAAGTTAAGTTAAAATTGTTCTGGCAATTTATTCCAACATTGGCTTTTATAGTCAAAATGGTAACCAAGTTCGATTAAACGTTTTTTCTGGGAACGTATTTTTAAGCGATCCTCCGTTGAATCTAGTTTAACTTGATCACCTATTGGCCATAAAATACCAAACAGTTCAGAATCATCTGAATCTAAGGTAGCCATAGTTTCTTCATGTTGATGCTCAGTATTAACTTTCTGAACTTCAGATGACTCAGTCTGACAAATAGGGTCTTCTGATACATGTATTTTTTCTGAATCTGCTTCATCTAATTTAGATGAATTAACTAGATCCATATCTTCAATATAAGCACAACATTCAATAACAACACGATTGCCATAACTATATGAAGAAGATTTGATTTGTTTAATCACAAACGATCCTTCATATTTTCCAGCTTCATACTGATCCAATAATTTATTATCTTTTAAAGAAAATTCACCAATGGACGTAAAAAGCTTGGCGACATTGAAATTACCGTATTTACCCGTTCTGGTTGTAATGACTAATTCACCAGGTATTGAAATCATATTAATGCTCCAGTATAAAAAGTAAAAATAAAAACCAACTACTTTATGCGTAATAAAGTAAGCTGGTTTAAATAGAAATAGGAAAACTATTTTTGTAGTTGATGATAATTTCTAACTTGAGTTCGCCATTCTTAATTTACTTCAAAATTAGCTAATTCAAGGTAATTAAGTGGACATGAATAATAAGGAGGAAAAGATAATTCACAATAATATGAATAGCTCCAAGCCTCATCAATTTTTTTAATCAAATTACATTTTATGTAACGGTATTTACCTGCCAGTAAAATGTTTCGATAATCGTTTAACAGGAGCAATTAATAAATTAATTAACTCAGATTTAGTATGAATATTATGCTCTGAATACCATCTCATAATAATAAAACTCCTCAAACAAAATCAGGAGGTATCACTCAAGAGGAGTGAAAATCCCCCTCTCGGTTGACATTAAAATTAAGACTTATGTAAGTATTCTTGAATGATTGAACTTAATGATACATCTTCAGGAATAGTTGCTTCGTAATTAATTAAAGCTGTAAAATATTCTGTCGAAAGAAGTATGTATTCGTTAGTTAACATGGATATCCTCCTAATTAAAAGTTGAATAAAAAAGGAGAATTTATGCCCAATAGGGATTAAATTCCCCTATGGGTGAGTAAAAGGTAAGTTTATAAGAACTCAACATCCAATAGATGTTACCAACCTGTAAGAAACAGTGAGTTTGTTGGTTGTTAGGGCGTGATCACCTTAAAAAAGGAACGTCCCATTTTATTGGCAACGTCTGAGAATTAACGATCATCTTCTCGTTGTTTGCTACTAAAAGTAGCGGGAAACAGGTTTCATTATAATGCAAATTATTCACTAAATTCAACATTAAATTAAAAATCAACAACTAGTTATGTTATGCCCTTTTTACTTTTAGCCTTTTCAGCCTTTTCAAGGTAGGGCCATTCCCATTATGGCCCATTACCATTAAAATTTTACCCTTATAACCCCTTACTATTCTTACTATTGATACATTTACCATTATTACTTGCTACCCTTGTTGTGCGCCATTTAGGAGATTTTAGCCATTTCGTTGAGTTTAGTGATGATTTGCTTGCGATTGCTTCAACTTCATAATGCCATCCCAATTCAAATCTAAGAACTGGTTAACTACTATAAAACACTGGTATTGAGATATTTTTAAACAATTTATATTTATTATTTAACTATCAATATATTATTGTACTGTACTTAACTTAACCCCTGCTTTATGTTGAAAAAAACAACATATTTATTGACATTGAATAAAATATGCAGTATTATTCCCAAGAGAAACCCTATTGTTTTAGGTGAATATGAAAAATCAAAATGAATCATTGAAGACTGACGCAAAACCTAAAATGCTATTTAACAGCGATGGCTTTGAATTTTTAGTTAAGTTTATGACCGTTTTATTTAAAATAGTAGGTGCCGTTGCATTAGTATTTGTGAAAGTTTTATTTGCTTTTTGTGAGACTAACTCCAAAAAAGTAAACTATGATGATAATTTTGTTTCAACTGATATTACAAAAACTGATGGTGAAAGCCAAGTAGATGGTACCGGTTATTATAAATAAACAGTACCATTTGTAGTATCTACTTTCCTTTTGTTGCTACTTTTTTCAGTACTGAAGCTCCTTGTTTAACTTTATTAATTCCCTCGCTACCAGCTTGTTGCATAGAACTTGCGGATTGTTTTAATATATCATTAACTCCTGCACCAACCCTATACCCAGCCCAAGATAGGGCACCCAATAATAGAATTGGAAATCCAATAAATACAATAGATGTAATAATATTGATTAACGACTTGTTACCGATTGACCATTTATTATTCATAAATCCAACCGCATTGTTTTCATACATAATCTCAATGAGCTTGGAATCTAAGAAACGAGCTAACTCCCACACAAACGTCAAAAATATTACCGTAAACATGACAAACGTTAATGTGATCACAACTTTTGGTTCAAACCCACCTAATGTAATAATAATAGGTAAGAGAACTACAATACTCATCAATAACACAGATTGAATCATAGGTGCTGCTTGCCTGACAGCATCCATTTCAACAAAAGTCGAGAGTGAATTAAAAAATGCACCGGTTGATGCAATAAAACTACCAACTTGTTGAGAGATACCAGCGTCTTTGTTACCATAATCCATAAACATATAATTTGCATTACCTAACATTTTTCGGGGAGTTAAAACAGAACGTAAAACGATTTCGTTTCGTTCATCCTTACTCATTGTCAAATGATCCCAAAATGAAAACTTATTAATATTTGGATTTATAGTTCCTGTACGTGATTTCTCATTTTCTGCTCGCTTAATTTGCATCTCAATGTCTGAGATCAGTTTTTTCTTTAATCCCACGCGACTATCACTCCACCATGATTTGCATGATGGATAGCCTGTATTATATTCACCAGGTGATAATCCAACATCTCGATGTGGATCATATGGCCAGTCTTTTTGTGGGGTCTGCGCCCGAAACGTATCGTAATATTCTGGTGTTTCTAAAAAGTACGTTGAACCAGGCCAAGTGACATCATCAATTAAATTTTCTGACACAGTACTCGCTTCTCTTTGCAATTTATTAACTGAAGGATTGAAGCATGATGTATAAAATGATTGACTTTCGTTCATAAGCAGAGGATCGGTTATAGCTAAACTTGAAATAGTTGTTTGAACTTCTCGTAAATCGGTGTTGCAAGGTATTGTTGTCACCGCTGCTTGTGTGATCCCTGAAGATAAAGAATGGACAAAATACCACCAGATTGGAACATAGATTTGTTGCCCACCAATGATCACTTTAGCTTGCTGAAACTTTGAATCTTTTGGTGATACTTCCGCATAAGAACAACTGGTACTTTGTTTAACAATCTTGCCCTGTTCAACAACTGATGAATAACCGCTATTTTCATAATGTAAAACTCTTACATCAAACGGAAGTGAGGGATAACATACAAAGAAAATCACAACCATACTAATGTAAATGTAATCCTCTAACCGACTTATGATCATCGGCGCATGATTACCTTCAAATGTTCCTTGCTCTCTAACCTTAATGAATATCCCTACTATTTTGAAAATAAAGGGCAAAATCACAATTCCTGACGTAGAAATCACATTCCAAAGCCCATTATTTATGAGCCACCCTAAACTCAACGTAACATAGTCAAAAAAACTCATTGCTGCCATGTTATTACCCCATTAACCTGATATAAAGCATTACTTCGTTCAAACAAACAAAAACGATACAAACAAAACAGGTTCGAAGAAATGATTTATAGTAAAGAGTTGATCTGATTTTTCTTGATATCTTCAAAATAAATACAGTGGCAACCCCATAAATGATCAGGCGCATTAAAAGAAAGTACAAGTATCCATCTGATAAAAATTCATTCATAGAATGAATACGCTGCTCTGTTGACAAAAGGAATAACACACCAAGTGCAATCACCGTTATAATTGCAATGGTTGCCCTAAAAACAAAATATTTTTTACTTAGCTTTTTGGTTCCATCGCTTATTATTGTTTCTGTATTCATGATTTAGCTCTATATTTATTTGTTGGCATCAAAAGATTCATTACTATTTTGAGGTAAAACCACCCCTTTCTGACGCTCTAATTTACGATCATGAATAACAGATAATGTATTGCCTGAAATCGATTTTCGCATATCGTACTCTAATTTAATCTGACTAAGTTCCATATCAAGCTCTGCAATCTGAGCAAATATTTTCGCTTGAGCTTGCTCGTTTGCGGCAATATTCGGTTCTTTACGCCCAGCCAACAGAATACGTCTTGCCATAAGTGCTTCCTCAATGATTCGAGATAGCGCCATTTCGCTGGCCAATCGATTAGCAAGGATGCCTCTTTCGTTATCCTCTCTTAATGTCTCAATCACTCCACGAGTGACATTTAATGAACCATTATTTAACGATTCAAGTGAATTACCATTAATGGCAGCGCCATTGATGAGATCAACCAATTTCTCATAATAAAATTCGTAGTATTCTTGCGTTTTTGGATTTAAACCACGACCGGGTTTACCACTATTATTGCCACTGGCATTTCCAGATGTTACCATTTCTCGCTCACCAATAACATCAATGATCCATGTTTGTGCATCAGCTGGCCGTTGCCAAGTTTGATAAATTCCCCCTCTATCTTTGGCATTACTCACCGACGATGTGTCCGTAACGGTTCGATTAATTAATGAGTTATAACCAGCAAGTGCTACATCACTCGTGATTTTAATTGACTCTTGGTTATTGCCACCTTTTTTCTTTCCGCCTAACCAAGTTAAACCATATTTACCCCCCTCTTCTTCAAGTTGCTTATCAATACGAATCGCATCAACTTTACTATTAAGCATATTCGAAAAATTTTCAGCTTTCGCTGCCTGTACTAAACCGGCATCATCGGCATAATCAGCCATTTTGTTGGCCATCTGTTTACAGCTCATTTTGATATCTGAAAAATCAAGTTTTCCTTGCAAGACACCGTTGGTAAGTAGATCATACAGCTGTGGATTAGCTCGCTGAATGATTAATGCGGGTAAACTGGCCACTGCACCTTTGGCATTACTAATCACCTCATCCATCATGTTGTTAAACCCATCTGTAACGCCATTAAGTTGATTAGCAACCGTTGATTTAATGTCAAAGTTTCCGCACATTAAATTTGCACTTGCATTCCATTTAACCCCAAGCCCTATTGAGTTTGGTCTACTAAACATATAATTAGATGCAATCACTGAACCACCACCCACTTTATAGTAAAGTCCATCTGATATACCACCAGTTAAATAGGTTGAATCGGCATGGCTCGATGAACTAAGAACCAACAGAACTGCTGAGGCAATAGGTGATAATAGTGTTTTTCTACTCATTATTATTTTATTTTTCATGGTCATCCTCCATAATCGATACTATATAAAAATTTTTGCCCACGTCTCTTACAACACTTGTATGGGCGCCACAATGCAAACGCATAAGCACCATCAACACTAGGCGTATCATTAAGAATGGGGAAAATCCCACAATACATTTTTAAATTAGGTGCAAGTTGTTGCCATTTATGATTGCTTGAATTTTCTTTAACCGGATCAGGAGGCCAAAACCCATCACTTTTTGATTTGGTGTAATTTTGTGATATATGAAATGAATTGCTATTTGTTAATACATCAGCACCACGCTGAACAGCAACAGCGCCAGCTTTGTAATCGTCATTTTGAGTCACTGCACCGGCTCTTGGGTAAATATTACCCCACATATTTGCACCGTCTTGGTTACCGACTTCTCTCATCCCCGGCACAAGTGCTTCAGGATAAGAAGATTCAATTAACGCAAGTCGCCAAGCAATAAAATCAAGTTCACTCACAAAATAAGGGAACATTGGTGTCACGCCATTATTACAGTAGTACCCCATTCCAGATAGCATTTGAGAAAATAACGCTCCACCGGGATGTCCAATTGCCTGAACATCTTTAAATCGTACTTTGGTCCGATTATTTGCTTGCCGATTGTTGGTATCCCCCCCCCCCTGCACATTTGAACCAACTAATCCGCTGGCTAATGATGTTATAGAATTAATCTCTTTCCATGGATTTTTAAATGGTTCTGCGTATGTAGACACCACAACATCAGGAATATAATGTTTAACTTTTACGGAAGTTCTGACTTTGCACCCACCATACGTGCAAAAAAGCCAAAAACACGTTCCTACCGTCTTATATTCAATACAACTTGGAGAAAGAACTGATTGCGTTATTTGTAAAGTATTAATGCTTGTACTTGTATCGGCAAAACTTGGCATAACAGCCAACAGGATCAAGCTAATTTTTATTTTTTTAATCATTCACCCTCCTTATTATTAATAAAATCATTGATTGCTTGCATTACATCCGTTGCTCCATAACTCACATCTGTTCCATTAATAACAATTGCCGGATATTTTTCAATTCCAAACTCAAACGCGGTTGTAATCGTTTTTTGCGCTTCAACGATTTGTGTTTCATACTCTTTCCATTCAGGTGAATTTAATTTTTCTTGAGCAACTAAATAAGCTTCATCAATATCATTCGGTAACTCACCGAAGAAAGACTGTAAAAGAACTTCTACTTTATCCAGATCATAAATCTGACAATTGTCATTACAATTTTTCACTTGATTCGTTTGCTCATGATTGACAAAAACATCAATATGATAAATATCTGCACCAATGCCAATGCTTTGAAAACTTATGACTGACACAATCAATCCCAATAATCGTTTTTTCATGATTTAACTTCCTTTTAAAGCCATAAAATGATTAATTAACAAAGATGCATCTATCCAATCAACGATTTCAATACAAAGTCGCTTGCCTGTTTCAATTTCAGCTAATTGTGGCCATTTCACTTCTTTTAACGCTGTGTTGCATGACACTTCAATTAAACAATCTGATTTTTCGCCCTGTAAAGCAATTAGAGCATATTGTTTATAAGGAAATCCAAATGACTCATCTGTCGGAACCCGGCATAAGCGTAATCGCCTGGAAGCAATAAATCCCAATTTTTTAAACAGAGCAAAACAAAATTGTTCAAACTGATCTTGGTAGTGAACATTAATCTTGGATTTACTTAATGAAGTTGCATCAAACAAAAAGGTCTTATCATTCATTACATTCACTATTCACTTTCCTTATTTATCTAACCTAACACCTTAATACCACGAGCTTTATCCAGTTTTTCAGCTACTTTAATCGCAGCATCAAGCTCACTTATACCATGCTCTTTCATCAACTCCATTCGTTCAGCTTTTTCATCTTTTTCTGTCATTGCCAACGCCAAAAATAGACTTGGGGGAACAATTCGGAAAAGGCATTCCACATTTTTTGATAACACAACGCCTTCCGTGTACTGACGAGCAGCTTTACACGCAGAAGTGACCATTGAAATTTGTTCATCTGTTAATGCTTTAAAACGACGTATTTTTTCTGCTTCAGATGATTCTGTTACTAACATTTCCCACCATTCAATCATTGATAATAATTTTGAAGCTGCATCGGGAAAATCTTCCATATTTTGAGTAGCTAACCACAACCAGACGCCCAATTTTCGCCACATTTTCGACGCTTTTGTTAAGTATGCTGCTGTTAGTGGTTTTACTGTAATAATATGTGACTCATCGGTAATATTAACGATAGCTCTGCCGTGGTGCTGATATTGTTCGCCCATATTGTTGATATGATTAATAAGAGAAATATACGCAATTGATAATTGAGCTTCATAACCCTCCCTTGCAAAAGTTGCCAAATCGACATGAATGACATCAACATCTGGCCAAGGTGTACCTTGTTTATTAAATATTTCACCTTCAAATCCTTGAGTGAACATACTTAATGATTCACCCATTTCATATGCCTTTGCACGCCTAGCTTCAGGTAAATGAGCATCTTTGCTTAAGGTAAATAATGCCTCTTGAACATCACTGGGAACAGCTTGCCGTCTTTCATCATACGCAACTTGAGCAGCCATAACTATCGCGTGTCTAATCATTGCTCTATCTGAACGACGAAGTAATTCATCTTCCCGTTCTTCTCCTCCAGTAATCATTAAACGTATAGAAATTTCTATTTCACCGAGTACATCTCGTTGTGCATCATCTTCCTCATTTTGTTCCAGTGCTTCATTAACAATGTCATCGCTCAAATTGTTTTCATCAATTTCAAACTGAATATCTTTATTTTGTAAAATTAAATGAGAATCAGCTAAAGGATTAAGCACTACACCGCTTTCAGGCTTTAAACTTACTCGATGAACACTGACCCCAAACCGCTCCATAAAATCGACAAGAAGACCAAAAGAATTACCTGTTTCAACAATAATTGTTCGAGGACGGTACATAGCAACAAGCTGTGCTATTTCGATATTCAGAGTTGCTGATTTACCCGCCCCTGTTGGCCCTAAAATAAGTTTATGACCATTTTGTGCTTTATCGAGCATAGGATCGTAACTCAACGGCTCTCCACCTCGGTTGAAAAATGTCACACCAGAATGACCTGTTCCACTACTTCGACCCAAAACAGGTAATAAATTGGCTAAATGCTTGCACCAATTAAATTTAACATACAGTCGTTTTATGTCATTTTGAGGGTTATAATTCATAGGTAACCATCTTAAAAATGACGATGCGGGAGCAACTTCATTAGCTTCAGCTACAGTAACAAGCCCATTATTATTAAGTACTGAACTCAGCCCCTGTATTTTACGTTTCAATCCACTGATACTTGAATCTTTCACATAAAATGCAATAGAGCTGTAATACATTTTTTCTCGTTGCCTGATATACTCCATTGCTTCGTCACAATCCTCCTTGACAGACAACGATTCAGCATTCTCACCGATGGCTTTACCTCGCACAAAATTGATATGTTCTTCTAACCTGTCCTGTGGATGAGTTACAATTGTTAAACTCATCATTGTTGATTCAGGCAATACATCAAAAAGTGCATTTATTCCGTCCGCTTTACTTGTCTCACCTGTAATATGACCAATTTGGGGTGGTGTTTTTAATCGATCCACCATAACAACCGCGTGAGGAATATTATCAAAATGCCAGTAGCCCTCTTTTATTTCAGGCTCGTTATAAAAAAGGTTCTCTGCAAAATCATTAATAATTGGAAGTTCATCAGCTTGATTTTGCTCTGCAATCTTTAACTGTTTCATGAACGCTCGCCTGCCTTGGACTGGTTGCGGATTAAATATCGGTGCCAGCCAACGTGTGACATCGTCTCGTCCAAGTCGCTTTACAACAATACCAGCCCCTTTCAAGGCAAATTCTATATTGTTACATACAATATCAAGCTGTTCTTGCTCCGTTAGATCATCAAATCGTTCTTTAGCATCAATATAACGATAGATCACCATACGAGTTCGCCTTATTTGCCCTCGCCACGGCGTTTTGGTAACCGTATTATCAAAAAATAAGCCATTTTCTTTCGTGATCCCATGAAGATGTTCTTCCATAATATCAAGCCATTTTTCGGTAAACTCTGTACCCTTAGCATGTGACCTTGGATACTGCCTTAATTGCGTGATATAATCTTCTAAATTATCTTCATCTTGGCAGAAATATTGCTGAACCCAAGGGTTGTTATCTCTTTCATCAAATGAATCCTGAATACTATTCGTGACGATGTCACTGATAGAGCGCAATTTTGACATCGGTTTAGCTTCAGTACCATAGGGTATAATTTCAAATACTGCACCAACGGAACGACCATCTTCAAGTAAAATAGAGCGTTGCTCATCATCAAATTCAAGCCAAGGCAAATAATCAATAATCGACTTTTGTCCATTTTTGTCATAAAGAAAGTTGTTTTTATCACGCTTAGTTAAATTACCTTGACGTTTTAGTCTTTGTTTTTTTTCACTCACTACACTTTCGTCATGAGTTACATGATCAGAATGCTCTGTTTGTGAGTTCTTTTTCTTGCCCCAAAATACCATTAATAGCGCTCCACTCTTTCACCCGGCATCGCATATTGTACTTCACCATAAAAACAAAATACGGTTGAATAACCTGGTACAGGTAATTTTCCATCACCAGTTAAGTGTGGGTAGATATACATCACTAGATCAGGATTAGGTAAACGCTGAAAAAGATTATTAATTTCTTTTTCAGCTGTTCTTGTATGTGTAATAATTTCAAGGCTTTGCGTTGTATCATCTGTTTCTCGTCTAA
The DNA here is from genome assembly GCF_001690875.1 of Gilliamella sp. wkB18. Lineage (NCBI taxonomy): Bacteria > Pseudomonadati > Pseudomonadota > Gammaproteobacteria > Orbales > Orbaceae > Gilliamella > Gilliamella sp. wkB18. Next base: position 34,549 of record NZ_LZHM01000045.1, on the reverse strand, counting down.
GCTCAAAACGATTGCCAGCTTTTTTATTGTAAATATCGTTCATCGTCTCACCGCTGTGTGGAAACATCTCATCTTTAGAGGTGCTACAACCAGATAACAAAGTGACCGCAGTGATTGTTAACAATACAGCTAGTTTATGTGTCTTTTTCATTAATCAAGTACTCCTAATTTTTTAGTGTTCACCTCATAATCCACAAGCCGACCATTGAATAAATAATCAATAGCAAGTTCCGTAGTAATATGAATGGCAATTTCTTGACCTGGCGGTACATAGACGGCATCAAATGTTTGGCCATAACGTTTATTAAACCAATCAATAGTTTGATTAATGCCACCGCTGAGTCCTTTACCTAAAACATATTGGCTGTTATTACCCGTCACGGCATTTGTGACATTCCCCCCATCAGTCACCACTGTGGTATTTTGCTGTGCCATTGCATCAGCAGCAGCGGCAGCGGTACCAAGACCAATAACGGATGCTAAATATTGTGCGGCGTTGGATTTAATTTCACCTGAAATACAAGGAATACCATATTCATCGGATAACCAACCAATATCTCCTTTAGCATTAGAGCTATTATTTTTTTGCTCTGGAATGGTCGTAATTCGTCCGTCATCAAAAACAAATGTAATAGAGTTAACCGTACCTCTAACGCAGGAAAGAACATAATCTCCAGATGCGGTACCTGAAACGATAGCGCCCTCGACATGAGGTAACTCAATGCCATTCGCAATTAAATTATCCCGACCAATTACGGCTTTAAAGGGATAAGGATCGGAAACAACACCATCGATAGGAATTCTCCCAAGCAATGCCGTCATAGAAACCGAGCCGGTTAATGTTGAATTAACCGGTAATGTATAAACAGGTTCACGATCTTTTCCATTTTTTTCGTAGATAGGTTGATTAATATTATCTTTATGCTCTTTTAGCTTAGAATGAATGGGATCATTGCCATTAAAACTGGTTGGAAACTGAAATCCTGCGTTATTTTTATTTTTGCTATAAATCACGATTTGATCTGACGGTGCTACCCATAGAACTTCATCAATAGCGGCATCCGCCATATTACCTTGATGAGATGATACTTTACCTTTACCAATAGGCATCGAAGCTGAATTATTAACAGAACTGTTATCACTGCTTGATGTAGGTAGTTTTGATGCCAACTTATTAAGTTGGTCTGATAGTACTGCAACTTGTTGTTCTAATGCTGACGGTTCGTTAGAGTTTGTACCATTAGCATTTTTATTTACTGGATTAATCTTATGCTGTCCAACACCTTTTTTCAATTGCTCATTTTCGGATTTCAATTTCTTTATTTCATCTTTTATATCAGTTTGTTCTTTTCTTACTGCTTTAACTAATGTAATTAACGTTTGTACAGTATCCTTCTCTGTATCACCGGCTATCCCTAAAACGGCTAGGTCGTCATCACTCAGATCAGCAATTTCAACAATCTCATCACGACCTGACGACGATTCTTGCTTTTTACCTTTGTTTGCAATAATAACCACAATAATCCCGATTACAATCACACCGCCGACAATTAATGGTAGTAATTTGTTACCTTTGATCTTGGCCATATTACTCCCCCTTCCCTTCTTTTTTGCTTGTTTTCATATCAGCTTTAACTGAAGGGATAACAGGTTCAGGTAAAAACGCATTAAGTGCTTTACCTTCAGTAACAATATAGAGCATAGTTGTATCTGTTGATTGCCCTTTAGGTCCTAATGTGTTGTGCTGAAATGTTGCTGAGTAAAACTGCCCTTGCAATAGCCGTGGATCAAGGTTGATATAATTCTCACTCTGGTTTACTAATTTAACCGCAACGACGTCATAATTTTTTAAACGCCAAATCGATTGAGGCATAGCTATCACAGGTAATTGCGGAACTAACCTTGTTAACATTTGTGGTAAAGACATTGAAATCTGTTTGATACCTGGTACTTTTTCGATAGCCCTCATTGGTGCATAATAATTTTGTGCGGCATAGCGCGTAAGCAAAACAGGAACAGGTAATGTTTGTTTATTCACTGTGGAAGGATCTTCCCCTGTTATCTGACCGGTAACAATCTTAATTGTTTCCAGTTTTTTCTTTGACGGACTATTTCCCGTTAGATCAACTAAAATAATCTCACCAGTTTCTAAATCCTTTAACATTAACCTTGTTTCAGGGAATGGCGCCTTGCTTTTTAGATACAAAACACCACCTAAACTCTGTACTCGGAGTTTGTCTTGCAATGAAGTCGGCAATCCAACTGATATGTTTTTCTCTAAAATCACCATACGTTCATCGTCCTGGTTAATTCTTATCTTAATCGGTGTTTTATCCCAATTAACTAATTCAATTGCGCCGGCGCTAAGCGATAACATCAAAATAGGCATAGCCACTAGCCATTTTGTTAACTTTATGATTGCCTTATTCATCATTAGCTCCCATAGTTGAGGTGAGTTTAAGTGGTTGACTTGCATAGCAATTAAGCTTTAAACCCCAGGGATTTTCTTCTGGATTTGTATCACTCTTAACAACACTAAGTGGATAACGAACTATTGCTCGTTTAACCGCTTCCCCTTTGTAATATTCATCAATGTATAAATCGAATGTCACAATCCATGCTTTATCTGATAAAATTTTTACTCGAGGCTCAAGTTGATTTGTTTCGTAATTTTTAATTCCTGAATTAATGCCCCTGCCATCTATTTCAGCAATGTTTCGAGCCCGTTCTCTTAGTTCACCACCCTGCCTTCTTTCCTCATATTCATTCAATAACTGTGATTTACATTGAGGTGTCAAAAACGGAGTAAGCGTATTGATGTTACGTTTATAATCAACTTCACCATTCGTTGGCCAATTATTTAGTTGCTGAAAGATATAAAATGCAAAGCTGTAAATATTACTTGGATCAATATCTGACCAAAGTCTTGTGCTACCCGTTCTGGTATCAGGGGGAATATGAATGGTTAAATCTTTTGGCGCTGACTTCCACCCCCAGGCCATTGCTAAAATAATCACAAGCAATACAACAATGACAAATCGAAGCGACTGAATGTGTTTATCTCTCCCGGTGAGTGCATATAAATATTTACTCATTTACGTTTTACCTTTTCTTTTCGTCTAACAATGAATGGCTGATCATTAAAAATGAGCTTATTTCCATTAAACCCTCGTTTAGCAAAAAATAAGTCAACATATCTTGCAAACCAGGCATCCGGTTTACCTCGTTTTAGTTTAGCCACTTTATTACCGCCAAAATACAGAGTGGGTAACGGCATAAAAACTATTGCTGACACAATAAGCACCCATTTCCCAAATATAACAAACAAGATAAGTCCAACGCCAAGCCCAATAACAGTACCAAGTCCGGCCATCATTGCTAACTCATTAATTGTCATCCCTTTATACACAACCGGAATTCGATTTAGTCTATCGGGCAACATCTTAATATTGTCATCTGTATCGTTATCACTCATCTTATTCACCTTTAGTTAATCGATTAACTTGATAATGTATCTGCCGCTAATGTTGCAAACCAAATACAAGCAACCACTAATACAACACCAATCACAACTAACGTACCAAATTTTGCCCACGAACCTTTCCCTTCCCCGATATTGTTGTATTCAACTAAAATATTTTTAGCAGCAACAAAGAGACAGGCAGCAACAACAACCAATCCACCGACCACAAAACCATCGTAGATATATGCCTGCATATTAGCCATAATCCCATTTTGTTTACCTTGTGATGGATCTTCAATTTTAGGCATTTTTGCAAAAACCTCACCACCAAAGAAAACTAATGACATTAACGTCCCTTTTACTGTGTTTTTTATTTGAAATAATTTACTTACAGTTTTGATTTTGAACATGACCTTTTTTCTCCTAAAAAAGAAATATGAAATATTATTGGAAATAAAAAAAAGAACTCAGCACTAGAACAATCAAGACAGCTCTAATAATTATGGAAGGTGCATCCACCATTCTTATGCTGTCATCCCCTAATCCTTTTAAAACGCATAAAATGATGTAGGCAACTAGCAAAATAACGGCACCAATACAGATAGCACCAAAGAGATTAAACGAATCATCCATTGAGAATGTTGCGCCAGCTAAATATGCATCATGGGTTTTTTGTGCAATATTACTCATAACTAATATCGTCGCTGTATTCACCTTTAATCACAGGAAAATCAAGTGAACGAGGTTGAGATCTTGTTGGAGATAGGTAACTTTCGATACCCTTTATGATTTGATTAATATCGTTTTGTGCTGTTTGATAATTAAAATGATAGCGTTCTGTTTGTTCGGTTCCTGATACAATCTCACTTTTCAACAGGGATTGCTTAACTTGCGTCAATTGCTTTAACACTAACGCAAGCTCATCTTTCTCCGTTGCCACGCTCAAATTGGAGCCTAGTAACAAAGATAAGCCAACCATCAAAAGAATCAGTTTAGAATGCGATTGACGCATATATTTTCTCCAGTTTTTGAACCGGATTCCTACTATAGGGATTAAATTTAAAAAAACATCAATCAAATCTGTTTACAATTTTTCAAAAAAATTTCAGTACCCAAAAATCATTACAGATATTTCTTAAACGAACCGAAGGTAATGCTTACACTTAATCCAAATAAAAATGCCATTGGAATAAATACAATATTAGGATGAATGGAAAAGGGAATTGACAAATAGAATCGCCATGACAGGATCAATAAGGGTTTTATCCATGCTTTAGAATGATAATATAGAAAACTTGATTCACGACCTGCTCCAAATCGCCGAATGTCTCGCCGAACCAGACCGTCTACACAACCAACAATAGCAGCAAGAATAAAAATCGGTATTGAAAGAGTCAAAATAACTAAGCGAACCAAAAAAACCAATATAATATTAATAATGGCTTTTACATAAACGCCAACCGAATTAATATATTTATAAACAGTCGAGCTTTCATCGTTCACAGTTCCATCTACTATTTCAATCAATCCCGTTTTAACAGCAATGAATTGATATGTATTGGTAATAATATTTTCAGCAAAAACTACAGGCTCAGACAAAATAAAGCTATTGACAAAGTCTTGTTCAAGATAACTAAACTCAACATTGAGCATTTCTTCGCTATGACTATCACCGAGTTCAGTCCAAAAAAACGTTATGCCAATACATTCAATAACAATGCTTATAAGAAGTGAAAAAAAAAGTGTAGAAAGTATAGATGAAATAAATCCCTTTTTTTTGGGCTTATTTGAATTTGAATCAGATTCAGCATTGGCCATTATTCATATTTCTCCTCTTGTAAAGTATTTAAAAAGGCTTTTTCATCATCATCAATGTCCAATTCTAGATGAAGAGGTAATTCATTTTCCTCAGGACAATTAATATCTGAATCATTATCTATTTCAGGCTTTTCCCATACTGAATTTGAATTTACCCACCATTGTTCACCTGTTGAATAACTTTTTGCCATTTCTTTAGAAAGTGTATTGATTGAATCAGGCATCATGATATCTTTCTCTTGGGACGGAAGTGGCATACGAACTTTATATAAAACCCCTCCATTCGTTAATACAAACGCTTGTCCTCTAGGCAGTTGTATTAGTTCCGAAGGCTCTAATAATGGCATTGACTCAGTACTAATTCTGTCTTGAGTGCTCGAAGTGAAATCCGTTTTTGTATCTGGACTCGGTGTATCGCTTGCACCTGATACTACCGTATTTTTGTATATATCAACTTTAGGAAGTTGTGATGTAATAAGTTCTGCTGTTTTGGTTTCACGAACACGTAACATAATTATATTATTAAAATTCCCCTGTACTTGCCCTGCTTTTGCGGCACTCCCCACTTTGACTTCAATATCTGAAATGGTTTGTGTGTATGCAGTAACATTTATTCCTGCCCCTCGTGCTTTGTTCACAAGTGGAATAAACTCATCTCCCATGATTTCATTTACTTCATCAGTATGCAAACACACATTAATCTTAGATCTATTTTCTCCTGGTAACCCATCATCAACACCATATTTATAAATATACCCAGCTATTGATACCAGATCTGCTAGCATTGAGTTTCCAACGGCAGCACCAACTACAGCATCGGACAAAGCATCAAGCCCAATATAAACAATACCCTTTTTTCGAATGACTTGTTCCCAATCGAAAATTGGCCTTTCATCATTGATATCCAAATAATCGGGTGCTAATAATTGTGCTGTTTTTCCTGTTGTTAACTTCTCTAAAAATGGCATTAATGAGGCAACAATTTTATCAAAATACGTTTTATCGTATTGAATAGCTGAACGTAAACCTTCTAGAACATCATCACGAATTTTTTTAGCAGCAATATAATCATAAAGAGCAACGACAAGCTTGTCTCTTCCACGCATTGCTAATGAAACATTTTTGTCATTAACTTTTGTTGCCATTTCGCTAATAGTGATCCAAGCTTTTGGATCGTGCTTATCAAAATAGTGCTGAGCATATTCTAAAAATAAGGTATCCATATTGTTTGTATAACGATTAATTTGAATGTAATCTGGACGACGGCCCAGTTCAATTAATGCTTTGGTAACGATATTAACAAATCGCCACGCGAACTCTTTAAATGCTGCGGAATTGCCTTCTCCAGCAAGAGGAGCTGAAACACGCTGAGCAACTTCAGTAATTCGACTAAAACGACCAATAGCATTATATCTAGCTGAAATTTCAGGGTAACCCAAATGAAATATGTAAAATTCGTCTTGTCTACCATTACGTTTAGCTTCTGCATACATTCTTTTTAATAAATCTGCATCTCCTTTGGGATCAATGACGATAACTGGATCGCCTCTTGCTATGTCTTGTGTAACCAGAACTTCTAATAATCTTGTTTTTCCGACACCTGTAGTTCCCAATACTAACGTATGACCGCCCCTATCCACAAATGGCATCATAATATCGACCTCATTAATTTCGACACCATGTAAAAATGGGTTTCCACCGACTGGAGGTAATGGTTTCAGCGGATTAAACCAACGATTTGCACTGGTACACTTTGCTATAATGCTTTTTTCATGTTTTTGTTCCCATTGCCTAGCAGCTCTATATATGGCTGATGGTTGAACAAAACGCTTATATTCCTCTCGACGGCACAAGATAATTCGTTGTAAATGTTTTTGTTCCCATTTAAACCCTTTCCCTAGAAAAAGAAATTTTTGGCTAACAGGAATTTGTTCACTAGTCAGAGAATAGAATGGTAAACGTTTTATATTTCTTTTATAACGAATAATGGTAATACCTTGTTTGGCTCTGTAAATGCCAAACAATAAAAAAGCACCTGCAACACCAATATTAACAGAAGATGAAAGTGCTACCGCCCACGGTGCAACTAGACAGATCGCCCCACAAGTTATGGAAGTGATACTACTGTACATCTCAGATGCTGGTCTAAATATAGCTTCAATGCCATGTTCGTTACTCATAACTTAACTCCATGCATCATTAATAATATTTTTAGCTATACAAAAAACGTCAGATACCTTCATTGTTCAACCCCTGTTGCCGTAACTAGGGCAGGATAATGGTGAATAGAAAATCTATCGGCTAAATCATTGCCAGGCATAGCGTATAGAGGAATATGTGTTAAGGATTTTAAGGTATTAAGCTGATTGATATCATCAATATTGACAGCAACACCAACTAAACTCGGCATAGCTTCTAAATCATCATATCGAGCTTTTAACCACTCGATTGAAAGCTCATCATAGCCAATAATAATAAACGGTTGTAATGTTGGATAATCAATTTGATAGGATTCGAATCTGGCAGGTGAAAGACGATCACTATGAACCGGTAAATATGTACCCTCGTCAATTCTCATATTCTCTGGAGCTAAAAATTGTTGTTTTTGCTCGCTATATTCATCTTGAGGATCTAACATATCATAATACCCTCCCATTGAATTGCCACCATAATCACTAACAACATTTAACTCAGCATTTGTCGTACATATTGTGCTCATTGAAATAACAAAAACAGATAAGGTTAGTATTCGGTTTAATAATTTCATAGTTAATCACCTAATTCAATTTGTCGCCATTTACCGTCATTTTGTTCTTGCACTAATATTGGTGAAATGCCCTTACCTATTTGTTCCCACTGCCCCTTGTTATGATTAAGCGTAATGGAACCTGTTTGTACTCGTTCAATTGGGACATAATTAATATTCGCCCATTTTTGAATAAGTGCATTATCATCAGCAGTATTTAGCAAATAAATATCCATTTCTTTCCCTGTTTTTAAGGCTTTATTTAATAAATTAGCCCCTCTAACACTGTCATTAACATCAAGGAATAGAACCATTCGCTCACCTTCGTAATTAAGTGGAGCAACAAAATTGGGATTATCATCAAGTTCAACAGGTAAAACATCAGGATAGAGACGTTTAAACATTTGGTTATAAGTACGCTGAAATTCGAGCTCTTTCGTAGTGCGTTCAAATTCTTTTTTAGCCAAAAGCATTGCATAACGCTCTCGCTCTTCTTGTGTCTCTGCTTCAACACCCAACGTTGTTAAAGGATCTAGATTGGGGGACCAGTACCCTCGCCCACCTTTTTCGTTGATTGCTTCAAATTTATGCCACTCTTCAACAGTAAGGCCCCAAAAACTGGCTTTTTCTTTGATTGTTTCTTCTTTTTGGAGAGAAATATCTGTATTTTGGTTTTTTGTATCTTGTTCAGTGAGTTTTTCATCAGTCAATGGCATATTCTTAGCCATAACCTGAGATTGATAAAGCGGAATCAATACCAATAAAATTGTGAGCGTTTTGAATAATTTTAATGTCATTTTCGTTTCCCAATTTACGTTATTTATTGCGTAAGTTTCAGAGTATAAACCTGATTACCATTGATTAATTTCACTAAATTATTTTCAATATTCATGACTTTCCACCCATCGATAGAGTCACCCACATTTAAAAATTTCAGCTCAGATAATGAGGTGAATTTTTTGGGACAAACGACTGCCCATAATTCACCTGAACGGTATTCAATACTTGATAATGTGTAGTTAAAATTATCTACTTTACTGACATTAATGTTTTTTTTAGTATTGTTTGGAGTAGTGTTTTTACTACCTGATAGCATTGTTGTGATTTTCTGAATGATTTGAGACTTAAACTCAGTAAAAGCGTTAGCAATATCATCTAATGTTATTTGTTGAGTTCGCTGAATATTTTTAATTGAATCAATATCAATTTCATTATTTTTCATACTTATTTCAATATTATCTAATCGACTATCAAGATTTTTATCATTAACAACCGTTTGCAATAATACAATGTCTTGTTCATTACGAGCTGAACGTAAATTCAGGTTGTCATAATCAATGGTCATTTTCTTTTGTTCTAATTCAACTGAATTAATTCGTTGCTCTAATACAGTAACGTTGTCCATTATGTTACTGACATTATTACTGACATTAACTTTATGACTGACTATAGTTTGATAATTACTGCTAATTCTTGAACTATTAGATAATGAGACAATCAACGAGATAATGGTAAACAAAAATAGCAATAAAATTACAACGCCGAAAATAATGATATTTTTTTTAGTTATCATAATTGATTGGTTAATATTGAGTTTACTCATGAACGTTTCCTTCGTTTTTAGTTTGCTGTGGTTCAACTAATTTCTTAGTATTTAACAATCCTGATTTTATTGACTTGGGCGGTAATTGGTAAGTTTCGGCTGTTTTCTGGTTATTATCTGCTTGCATTAATGTTGGTGTTACATCTGTTACACTAGGTTTTAAACTAATTTGATAACCCTCATTTAAGTCAAAACATACCATACGCTCAACATCATCAACGAGATGATGCCACGCTGGACCAGCCATAATTTGTAAAGCGTCACTTAATTTAACTGGTCCTATTTTGTAATGAATTTTGGGCAATTTTTTCTCATACAGAACATCTACCTTAGCATTGCTACACAATGTAAATCCCGATTGATTCAGAACATAATCCATACCGTCTTTGACGGTTAATGAGAGGTTTTTGGGAAGTGATGTATCAATAATTTGATCCAGTACATATTTTTGCGTTGGATCTTCAAGTTCAACTAACGTGTAGCGATCAGCCTGTACGGTTTGAGTAGTTTTTCCGTTGGGCATGGTATACCGTATAGGATTTTTGTTTTGCTCAATTGGTTCAGATTTATTTGCACACGCAGTTAGCGTAAGCAGTGGAAACATAGCCAATAGAAAAATTTTCATTACAATTACCTTAAATTGAGAAAGAGAAAGGTAAAATGCCAATGAATAACGGCTTAGTAAATAAACAAATCAATATTGAAAAAACCAAAAAACAAAAAAGCCACTCCAGAGTGACTTTTTTGTTTTTTAGTATAATAATAAATAAATAATTAATTAGGATTAAATATGACTCAATAGATAGTGTCAAAAACGCACTCTATTCCTCAAAATAATATTATGCAATTTTCTTATCTCATCCTCGGTTCGCTATATAGTTAGCTGAGTTGAACCGAAAAACAATGTTTGTCAAACTAAAACAAACTTGTTCTGGCACGCGTTAACGCACTAAAGGCTCCTGATTTTTTACCATTCAGTCATTGGTGTCGTTATTTTCAAATAATCAAGGTAAATACCGTTGTTTTCATATCCGTCATGTTTATCATCACAACGATATTTACCCTAATTATTCAATAATGATATAAGGAAGGAACAAGTACTACCTTGTTCCTTGTGGTTAAGTATGTCAATATTATTATGGTATAATCGACTCCGATATACACTAGGCCCTCTTTCCTTATGCATATGTTGCAACTTACACGGAGTTGTTACAAGCAGCCATATCAAGTTTATGGACTTTGGGTGCCTTAATTAATTCGGGTTAATGAAAAATTAATCTTGGCGAGTGGTTTGATTTTATGACCGCAAAATCAAGAAACACCGGAGTAGAGTCTAATGAGTCTAATTCTGGCATAATTTGAGTTGTATTTCAATATCTAACCAGTCTCAACCTGAACTCACTCTTTTTTTGCGGATTTTGTTGTAATTCGTTTCTTTTTATTACCAACATTAATGACTTGCTTACAATTTGGATAAGCAGAACACCCCAAAAATGTACCATGTTCATTTTTACGCTTAATCATAGACGCACCACATGAAGGACATTTTTTTGCGTCACTCGCTTGAGCTATATTCACAGTTTGTTTAGAAGCCTCATTAATAACGATCTGTATGTACTGACTTTGTTTATCCATGAATACATCAAGTGATTGCTGACCCAATTCAATTTCTTTTAGGGCTTGTTCCCACAGTGCTGTCATACCTGGGTGTTTTACAATATCAGGTAATGTATCAATTAGACTTTGACCAACTGGAGTTGAAACCAATACTTTTTTCTTGCGTTCAATATAACCTCGCTGTTCCAATGTTTTAATAATCGATGCACGTGTTGCTTCAGTTCCAAGACCAGCATTATCTTTAAGCAGTTTTTTGAGTTTAGGATCTTCAACAAATCGATTAATATTTATCATAGCATTAAGCAATGAACCATCAGTATAGGGTTTTGGCGGTGTTGTTTGTTTTTGTGAAATATCACCTTTAATGATTGTACATTGTTCTCCCTGAACCAATTTTGGTAAAGATTGTGAATTATCTGGCTCAACGTCACTTTCATTATCTATTGTTGCTTTAGTAAATAATTTTTTCCAGCCTAACGTAACCAGTTGTTCCCCCCTACTTTGTAAGTGTTCACCAGCACACTCAAACATTGCAACGGTTTTATTTACTTCATAAACTGGTAAAAACTGTGCTAAATAATAGCACCTGATAAGTTCATATACTTGTCGTTCCGTTTGATTTAATGTACCAATATTAAATGCTTGGGTAGTAGGGATAATACCGTGGTGAGCTGTGATCTTCTCATCATTCCATACTCTTGATTTAATTGTCATATCAAGCTCATTTATTGTATTAATAATTTCAGGATCTGAAGCTTTTAGCGTTGCCATGATCTGAGGCACTTCGTTTAACATAGCTATTTGTAAATAACCGCAATCAGTTCGAGGATAAGTTGTTACTTTATGTTTTTCATACAAGGCTTGTGCGGTATCAAGTGTTTGCTGTAATTCCATACCATACAATCGGCTACACTGTTTTTGTAGCTCATTTAGAGATAAACAAAGCGGTTGTTGTGACTTAATAAGCTTTGTTTCAACAGAAATAACCATTGCACTAGATTGCTGTTTCATTAACGTTAATTTTTGAGCAGCAATAGGTTGATTGATACATCGCCCATCTTCATCACATAGTGACTCATCGGGTTGCCAGTTAGCGATAAATGATTGTTGCTGTTTTGCTAACATTAACGATATTGTCCAAAATGGCTTCGGTACAAAATTTTTGATTTCTCTATCACGCATTACAATTAAATTTAATGTTGGTGTTTGCACCCGACCAACCGATAAGACTTTACCTGCAAAACCATTTTGTTTAGCTAATGTGGTATAAAGACGAGTAAAATTAATTCCTACCAGCCAATCTGCTTGAGAACGTCCGAGGCCCGACAAATACATTGGATAAGTTTTACTTGCTTCTTGAATATTGCTAACTGCTTTACGTAGCGCATCATTATTATTTGATGATGACCAAAGCCTTAACGTTCTACCTTGCCAATTAAATAGTTTAAGCAGCTCCCAGGCAATGGTTTCACCCTCACGGTCAATATCGGTTGCAATAACGACTTCTTGCGCTTTTTTTACCAATCCTTTAATCACATTGAACTGTTTTGACGTCGTTTTCTTAACAGACATTTTCCATGTTTGAGGAATAATGGGTAACACATTCCATGACTTATACTGTTCTCCATATTCCTCTGGCGGTGCTTGTTCAAGTAAATGACCCACACACCACGTTATTATTGTTTTTCCATCAGTGCTTTGATTAAAGCCATCTTTACGAACGGTTGTACCAATAATTGCATTTAAGCTAATTGCTTGACTGGGTTTTTCGCAAATAAATAATCGCATTATAATGATTCCTTTTTAATATAAATTTAAATAGATACAAAAATTTACATGAACAAATTAATTGGAATAAGCCTAACAAAACTAATAGAAGGCGAATAGCAACAAACCAACATTCATTTATTGAATTTAATTGAAATCACAGGAATTGATTTATGAGTATTTTTAAAATAAAAAATGAGTAGAATTTACCAATTTTAAAAATATTATTATTTAATTCTTGGAATAATAACGATGACTGGTTATGAATTGAAAATTTGGCAGCGTGGGTGCGGTTGGTGTCAAGAAATTGCATCAGAACAACTTGGTGTTACAAGAAAAACCTATGCTCAAAATATTACTATTAATGCTGTTTGCTGAAATTGTTCCATTTCTTATCCTATGAGTTATCCCCCGTGCCGGAGAACCGGCACTCAAATTATTTCCTATTCTGAATAGTGGTTATAGTAAATCATAATCTTCTCCTGCATATTATTTTATTTTTTTGCATCAATAAAAGGAATAGCTGTATTTGGCAGCATGGTTTGTGGTAACCTCCCATCCCAACGTTCAGCTTTAGTTAATTCAATCAACGCGGCATTTTGTTTTAATGCTTCAGTTTTAGCTAAAATAGCTTTTGATTCTGCTTCCCCTTTCAAAATCACAGCCTCAGCTGCAGCTTTAGCCTGAGCTAATGTGCTATCCGCAATGGCTTGTGCTTTTGTTACAGCAATTTCAGCACTAATTTTTTCTCGTTGTAAATTTTGTATCTGTGTTTGTACTTCTACCTCTGCTCTCATTCTATCTTCGACAGATTGTTCATAAGCTTTTGAATATGCTATTTTTTCAATTTGTACAGATTCAATGATAATAGGAAATTCTTTTAAAGATTCACGCAAGCTTTCCGTAACATCAATAACAAATTGTTCTCTTTTTTGCACAGCGTCAATAGCACTATATTTACCAAACACATTTTGAACCTGATTGGGCAATTGCCTTTCCAATGTATAAGAAATCAACTCCTCAATAGTTTTAAATGATAAATATACTTTCTCAGCTTCACCCGCAGGAATACGGAATGTTACTGATGCAACTACATTGGCAGCTTGTTGATCTTTGCTGTAACTAGATAGATTATTAAAATAAGACACATCTGTTCGGGTACTAATTCTGGTAACAGAATCGAAAAATGGCATTTTAAAGTATAATCCTGCATCAACAACTCTAGTTACTGCACCGTTTCTTAATTGAATGCCTTTCTCACCAGCATCTACTGTGTACCATCCGCCCCATAAAACGCACAATAAGAAAATAACAAATACGATTATGGAGCTAAATGTAGCCACTCGTTTTATATTAAAATCAATAAACTCATTATTTTTTACCATTTATTTTTCCTTTCTATTTTTTAAAATATAATTAATATTTTTTATAATCCTCGGCATTAACCCAATAAATATAAGAATTACCCATAAAAACAAAAAGATATAAAAAAATTTCATATAATCTCCACTCTATATCTGGAATTCAGAACGGAATGTCATCATCAAAGTCCATTAGTGGCTCATTATGTGGTGGTGGAGTAGGTTGTTGTGATGTGGTATTATTAGTGTTCTTACCCAAATTCTGCTGTGGAACATTATTATCCCCCCCACTATTACCATTACCTAGCATTTGTAATGTTCCCCGATCACTAACAATCACTTCATTTATATAACGGTCCTGACCTGACTGATCTTGCCATTTACGTGTTTGTAATCGACCTTCAATATAGACTTGTGAGCCTTTTCTCAGGTACTCCCCAGCAACTTCTGCCAATTTGCCGAAGATCACAACACGGTGCCACTCAGTTTTATCTCTTGATTCCCCGGTTTGTTTATCTTTCCATGTTTTAGAAGTCGCAATACTAATATTTGCTACAACTCCCCCATTAGGTAAACAACGAACTTCAGGATTTAGTCCCAAATTACCCACTAAAATTACTTTATTTATACCCCGATTTGCCATTTTTAACTCCTTAATTAGTCAAATATAAAAACTCTAAATTTTTAAAACTCTTACAACATTGCCTGATCCAATTCATCAATTTTTGGTAATGTATCACGGAATAATTGTCTCAATCGAACACATACAGTCATCTGAATGTTTAATGTCAATCGGTCAATTTCCAGTTCTCTGATAAATGATTTTTCAGTTTTACTCAAATTACTATGTTCCAACAATTCCAATATAAGCCGTTTCCCCTCAACTTCATTACGTTTAGGTTTTCCATTTTGGATCACTGTTTTTGATTGTTTCCACGTTAAATACACCGCTCCATTTTGAAGTCGTCTCTTTTTCAAATGAAATGGTAAATACTTAATTGGTAACTTATCTTTGGTATCATTAATTAATCGCAAACCAATTTTTTCCAACTGAGCAATATTGAACTCAATTTCTTGCATAAAGGTTTCATATTCCCTATTACCTTTAAAAGGCTTTAAAAGGCCTTTTAGGGAGGTTTTTTGTTTCACAAAAATATAATCACGGGGAGAGAGCGTGTCCGCATATTCTTCATGATAAAATTCATTCATTAAATGGTTCCCTCATTCATTTAATCAGTAGTGGCTAAAATTCTATCCCGATCCTTATCAGCATTTAAAATTGCTTCAGGTATAGGTCCAAATTGTTCAATTGCTTCACTCGCCAATGGTGTGTTTTCAACAAAATCTTTTCGTGTCACACCTACACGCTTGTATTTAGTTGTGTAAGTAATTAATGATCTGAGTGCATGTGCAATCACATTTTGTCTGTCTGATGCATCATTTCCTGTTATTAATGAGATATGTTTAGCTAACTGTACTTTTCGAATAAACAAATCAAACTCACAAAGTAAAAATACTAATTGATAGCCACTTGGCACATTAATAAAAAGATTTAAATCAATTGGCTTAACTGATGTAGCATTAGTTGCTTTGAAACCAGTGGGAACAGATTTCAGCACTTCATCAATACTACGATTTTCAACATCTAATAAATTTTTAATCTTTTCGATCTGTTGATAAAACTCAGTCAATCGAAGATCGGCATATGGATCATCAAGTCGTACTGCAATTTCAATAATTCTTAAATAGGAAATTGCTCTTGTCATACTTGGAATTTGATACTTATCATCAGTTTTTTTTCTGCCATGCCAAAGTTGAATCGCTGGAATGGTATGAAGTTCAATTCTAATATCACTTCGTAATACACCAACTTGATTATTTTCACTCTGTTGCATTTTGAAAACTCCTCTTGTCTTTGGCCACACTATAGCCGTTGTTTGTTTTTTAACCGCTGTTACCCCCCGTAACAGCGCCCATTTTTTAACCACTGTTACCCCCCGTAACAGCGCCCATTTTTTAACCACAACTAGATGGATGTTTTAACATGTTTTTCAGTGGACTAAATAATTCATCCAACCGTTCTTTACTTACTACTTGTTTTTCTTTCTTATGAACAGCTAGCTCATTAACCACAAATTGATTCATCATAGTATTACCTGATGATAATTTTTCTTGTCTACTATGATAGAATTCAAAGTTATATTCACCTTTAGCTGCTTTTTGAATATTTCTTACCAAATAGGCAGTCATATTTTTAATTTGAGTAATATCGCTGACTGAAATAGACTGACAGATTTTATTAAACATAGGGATCGCAATACCTGTTCGGGCAATTGTGTTAGTAATATCACGCATTCCTTTATCTGTGAGACGGGCTTTCAGGTTACTCGGTATGACTAATTGACTATCATCGCTAGTAGTACTACTACTATATATACTACTAGTACTACTAGGGGCATTGTAACTATCTGATTTTATAGGCGGTTCCTTTTTGGAACTAAGTTTATTTTTACTAAGTTTATTTTTGGAACTCAGCAAATTTTCTAAATGTCCAAGTAGTGAAGGGGCAATATCATCAATATTATGCGTGATAACCATTTCTGGTTTACCCTGATTCATTTGTAAGAAAAGATTGTTAGATTGTTTGCTATTTAAATACGCTTTAACCTGATTATAGGTTAATATAGCTAGTGATTGAGATATGTTTTTTTTGCTCATCAATGACGTTAATATATGTGTAACGCTTTCATCATTTTGCGTAATAATATCTATAAGCTCTAATTTAGTATTGTGAAGCATATAAACATTACCGACTACCTGACCGTTATCACCACGAATTACTTTAAAAGAAAGCCAGCCTGATAACACTAACCGTGATAATATTTCTCTCACTGTTTTACGAGATAACAAGCCGCCAAGATTTCCCCATAGTTTTTGTAAGCGGTCATAGGTTGGAAAATAATTGCGGTTTTGTTGTAGCTCAATATAAAGTCTTTGCCAGGCATATTTATCAACGGAGGTGATACTATCATCAAGTAATAAATCCCGTGGAAACGAATCGAATTGTTGCCCCATAAACAACACAGCTATTGGCTCATCAGTTGACGAGCTGATTTCTCTTTGTTTAATCAAAGCCAGACTTAATGCTTTAAGTTTAATATCCTTTTGCTCTGCCAACATTTCTATATCTCTATTGCTCATTCTTTTTTAAATTAATTAATGGCTCAAGTTCGTTAATTACCGATGTTAATGTCAAGGGATCGGGTTCATCACTGAGCATTGAAACATGCTGAGTAATATCCATGTAAGCAAGTAAACGGTTTTCATCATTAAACTGTTCAATTTTGGGATTGTCGGCTTTTTGTGCTTCCCATTTTTGCCAGATGATGATTTTCTCATTCTCATTGGGTTTTCGTAGCCGACCTTTCGACGTAGTTAAATCTTTTAGCTTACGAGAACAACTAATATCAGCAGTAGACAGACCAAAGTAACTATTTAAAGTTTCAATAGAAGCACCGAGTGAAATCGCTTTATCAATAATACGGATACGCTCTTCATATTCCCCTGCTCTAGCTAAAATAACATCAAACATCTGAGTATTAATGCTCACATTAATCAATAGCACCTGTGAATTAGCAATATGTACTATTTGTGAATAGCTTAAATCTTTCATACGCTGTAATTGCTCGGTAGTAAATCCCATTTCAATCAGCGATTGGATTTTCCCATGATTAATGCAGTTATGAACCATATGTAAAATAGCTAAATTCAGGTTACTATTTTTGTTAATCATATTGTTCATCCTTCATAAATTGCTGTAAAAGTTGGTCATAAACACGTTTTAGTCGAATAATTCTTAAAAACTTAATGACCACAAAATCACTAAACTCAGTAATTAAGTACTTTAAATTTATAGGATTACTTTCAATTTCATCAGTTAAAATAGCCACCAGAATTCGGTAGGCTGTTCGTTTAACTAAATCCGTATCATCTTCATCTGTAAGTGGGTTAAACCCAATAACCGTTTTTCTCTGTTCTCTATCAATAGAAAAAGGAGCCATTGTTTGATTATCTATACGAAGCTCTCTTAAAATATCGAACACATGACCGGCAATATCACTGAAAATATACTCATGAGTAGTCATATTTTCTGTCAGTTTCCAGACATCTAATATTGGCATTTTTTCACTATCGCCAAAGGTGTTTAAATTGGCCGTTAAGCTGAAATTTTTCGGGAACATCTTGGTAAAATCGGTATTTTTAGTGTACTCACTGATAACTGTTTGTATATCAACACCATTTTTAGCGATGATCTCTCCACTTGGTGAGATGGTATACGACAATTGGGAATCATCATTATTACGCTCAGCATTGAAAGTAGGTAAAGATGAGGAGCTTAGAGACGGATCATTAATAGTATTAACAAACTCTGATGACTGAGATCCTGAATTAATCGATGGCATTGCCGATTCATCACGTTTTGGTTTCTGTATCGCTACTACATGTTCGACTTTAGGTGGAATAGTAATCTGTGGTTTTACATCAATTGGCGGTAATGGTTTGCCTTTTTGAGTTTTTTCTTGCAGTTGAAATTCAAATACATTGTATTGAATGCCTAATTCTCTAGAAAAATAACCAAATATTTCATCTTGCAAAAGGTCATAATTAAATAGCTCTGGTTCTAAATCAAAACCACTTAGCACTAAATTAAACCCTTCAATAAAAGGAGTATCACTCTCAAATTTGCCAGATCGGTGATATAAATCTTCACATACGTTTCTTAGCGTTAAAATTTTTTCAACCAGATTTCGACTTAATCCTAATTTAAGAATTTCTGGAATATAAGGATAGAGATATTCCATCGTATTCAGCATTTTACTTAATAAAACATGAGAGATAGGATAACCATCCAGTTTCAAACGTTCGCTAAGTTCTCTTGAAGATAACGTTTTTCCAAGTTCGCTTTCATACAGTGTTTTACTTTTGGTGATACCGATTGCTTTTTCAATAAAAGTATAATCATCACGCAGCCCATTTTCAGTTAAGTGACCTATAATGGATTTAAGCTCCCCTTTCCACGGACGAAATAGACAATTAATAGTATAGAATTTTTTATCACCTGTTTCTTCATACAGTTCTTTTAAAATTTGTAATCGTGTATTTCCCCCATCTGAAATTACATACCCTTCCTCTCCTGGCATTTTTGTAATAGCAGGAGCATGATCGAGCCCTTTTTTTCGAATAGATTCTTTAATATCTTCATATGATTCATTTTTTTTAAAGCGTGGTAATACCTGGCTAGGTCTTAATTCGTCAAGATTTACTCGCATAGGCATTTCATTCAATGTAATTTTAGTGGTTGCCCTATCACCATCAGGGAAACCTGTAGACATACGTTCACGCATAACATCAACTGATGATTTTTGTTCTACCATAATATTAATATTTTCCTTAAACTAAATTTTGATAATGCATGTATGGCCCATCAAATTTGACTGCTACTTTACCTGTAGCAGCATTACGAGCTTTGGCCACAATTAATTCACCAGTTCCTTTAGCTTCACTGTTTTCGTTATAGACTTCATCCCGATATAACAATATTACTGTTGTCGCATCTTGCTCTAAACTGCTAGATTCTTTCAAATCAGACAAAAGAGGATGTTTATCAGAACGAGATTCAACCGATCGGTTTAATTGTGAAAGCAGAACTAAGGGAATATTGAAATCTTTACAATGAATTTTTAGCTGTCTACTAATATTACTTACTTCAACAGCACGATTTTCATTGTTTTTTTCACCTGATGACATTAACTGCACATAATCAACTGCAACAAATGTTGGTTGACCATATAAGCGTGTATAACGCTGAACTTTTCGTCTAAAAATGCTGGGTGTTAAATACGCATTATCATCAATAATCAGAATATTTTTTAATTTCAATAAAATTGCAATCGCATCAGAAATTTTTCCGTAATCACTATCATCCAGATTTTTATTCTTTATATCGATAAATGGTACATGAGATAATGCTGATAATAATCGCAACATCAACGATTGTGCATCCATTTCTAGACTAAAAACAAAAATAGGTTGTATCTGTAAATTAGGATTATTATTAAGAGCTACTATGTGATTGTAAATCAATGAAATAAGAAATGCTGTTTTCCCCATAGACGGTCTTGCTGCAATAATCGTAATTTCTTTGGGTTCTAACCCACCTATTTTAGAATCTAAATTCTTAAAACCAGTCGAAATAAATGGAGAGTGTTCAGTTTCCAAAAATGTCATAACATTATTCAACATTGCTGGTATAAGTTGCTCATCTTGATTATCTACAGCATGTCCCAGTTGAAAAAGCTCGGATTCAGTTTGTGCTATAATCTGATTGCTGCTGTCTGAATTACTAAATGACGCTTTTGTGAGATTTTTTATCAATGTTTTTGCAATATTATTGGCATGGCGAGCTTTTGTATAATTACGTAAAATTGATGCGTAGTGTTTAAAATTCGTTACTCTTGGTGTATCTCTACTCAACTCTGCTAAATATGCTAAACCACCACAGTTTTTTAGTTGTTCTTCGGAAAGAGCTTGAGATACAGTCAGAATATCAGCATGCTTACCCGCTTGAATTAAAGAAACTATGGAATTAAAAATCAATTTGTGCTGCGGTATATAAAAATCATCTATTTTTATTTCAAATGTATCATCAATACAACTATTATCGATTAATAATGCACCCAGTACTGATCGCTCAGTATCATTAGAATAAAATTGCTTATTCATATAATCACCTTATTATTTTGTAAGCAGGAATAAAAATGATTAATGAGTAATTTCGGTTTTCATAAATGCATCAAATTGTGACTGGTACATAGGTAACAGGTGTTGACACAAATAGTAAATATCATCTTTGGTACTTTGAGCTTGAGCTTTTGTTATTTTGTACGGATGTGCTACTTTATTTGTTGGTTCGGTATAATGTTGAAATGCTGCAATACCGAGGGATGCGGCAACTTTGTAACTATTTTTCTTTTTAATATCTTTATCTAAAACAGTAATTTTAAAGGGTAATGGTGGCAGAGATTTGATTTGTTGATTAAAAAGTTCTTTTATACGACGGCAATCATTATTTTCTTCTACTCGATTAAAAAACGTATAAACAGGAGGTAATTCTATTCCGTAATCAGTGAAGGGAATCAAACTTCTAAACAAATTAGAAATAGTTCCCCGTAGATATTCTCGAACGCCTGGCATGGAAGGATCTAGCGGAGATAAAACCACATCAGAAGCAAGTACTGCCATGTTAACAGTTGGATCAATTGTTCCAACCGTATCAATGACTATCACATCATACTCATTTTTGAGAAGTTTTAAGCATGATTTTAGACGGATAATACCATCGGCCGACGCGTTTAGATGAGAAACGATTTCTTGCCTAACACTGTTTGATGACATAACATCTAATTTTTTTGTTGTTGTCGCAGATATTAGTTTATTTAAATCTGTTTCATGCATTATAAGGAATTCATAAACCCCGAACGGAGCTTCTTTCTGCAGTGGAAAATATGAACAGGCGGTAGGTTGCTCTAGGTCGAAATCCAATAATAGAGTTTTTAACCCAGAATGAGCTATAAAAGCAGCAATATTAACTGCTGTAGTAGATTTGGTAGAACCGCCTTTAGTATCGGCTATAGTGATCACAGTTGCATTTTTTTTCATGATTTAACCCTTAAAAAATTAAAAATTTATTAAATATTAAAATCATGAGATTGACGATGTAATTGATGGTGGCCCCTACTGGACTTGAACCAGTGACCAATCGATTATGAGTCGACTGCTCTGACCAACTGAGCTAAGGGGCCATTTTGATGTGCTACTGAATTAGTAGGTTTGCGATTATAATAGAGTTAAATCGAATTTGCTATAGTTAATTAATAAAATAGGTTGGTTTGATTATTTATTAACCTGTATTTTATTGGATTTTGTGCAAACTTAATTACTGATATTCTTTGTTTAACTAAACTGATACAATAAGTTAAGCTATTTGTTATATTGGATGAGGAAATTTTATGTTTATTAAAAAATCGCTAGTTATTGGTGTTACGATATCAGCAACTTTGCTTTTAAGTGCTTGTAGCAACTCTAATCATCAACTTACTTCTGCCGGTAGTCATGTTCAATTCATCGATACTAAACCTGCTGCTTCTTGTCAATTATTGGGTAAAGCCGAAGGACGCCGTAGTAGCTTCTTTTCTGGTCTTAAAACACATAGTGAACTTATTCGCGATGCAGCAACAGAACTAATGAATAATGCAGCTGCTATGGGGGGCAATGTAATTTATAATGCTCAAGATACGTCTATGAAGTATATTTCAGATATTGCGCCAACAGATGCAATTATGGTTGGTGAGGTTTATCGTTGTAAATGATGTGTAACTAAACAAAAAAACAGGAGGTTTGACCTCCTGTTTTATTATTTATAATTCTTAGTATGATCTTAAATTAACCATGTTGTTTTTCAAATTGCTGCATAAAATCAATTAAATAATTGACGCCTTCTTGATCCATCGCATTATAAATAGATGCACGCATTCCACCTGCAATTCTGTGACCTTTGATGCCGATAATGTTAGCTTGAGTTGCTTCGCTTACAAATTTTTTATCCAACTCTTCATTTGGTGATAAGAAGGTAACATTCATAATTGACCGATTAGCTACTGCAACAGTATTTCGATAAAAATTAGATTGGTCGATGAATTGATATAGTGATTGTGCTTTAGCTTGGTTTCGTTGCTGCATTGCTTTTAGTCCACCAAGACTTTTTATCCATTTAAACACTAGCCCCGACAAATACCATGCAAATGTAGGTGGAGTGTTAAACATTGAATCGTTGTCCATTAAGATTTTGTAATCTAGTACTGATGGTAACATTTTTTTTGCATGGCCAATTAGATCTTCTCGCACAATGATAATGGTAATACCTGATGGACCAATATTTTTTTGAGCACCCGCATAAATTATGCCATATCGATTTATGTCAATAGGTTGCGATAATATACACGATGATAAGTCAGCTACAACGGTTTTGTCACCAAAGTTGGGTTCTTCAAAGATTTGAACGCCATCAATTGTTTCGTTTGGACAATAGTGTACATAGGCAGCATTATCATTTAATTGCCATTCTGACATAGATTTAACAGCCGTTAGTCCGTTTTGTTTGATAACAACATTTTGTTCATTCACTTGACAATATTTGCTGGCTTCTTTGATTGCGCATTGGCTCCAATAACCACTATTAATATAGTCGGCACTGGTTTTATTCCCTAAAATATTTAATGGAACTGCAGCAAATTGTGCTCTGGCACCACCTTGGCAATAGAGAATTTTGTAATTGTTAGGAAGGTTTAAGATTTCTCGTAGGTCGTTGGTAGCTTCAATAGCACAGGCGTCAAAATCTTTACCTCTATGGCTTAATTCCATGACTGAAGCACCTGTATTATGCCAATTTAATAATTCAATTTGAACTTGTTTTAATACATCTGCAGGCAATTTTGCTGGGCCGGCACTAAAATTATAACTTTTATTCATTGCAATTCACTTTGATCCATTCAAAAAGAACTCTATTTTTACACTGTATGAATAGATATACAATCATATTTTTTGTTAAAAAGTTTCAGATAACTATGTGTTTCAGTATAAAAATACCGGCTAATGCCGGTATAGTTGTTATTAGAATAATATAGCTGTTTATAAAAGTTGTTGCTTGGCAACTTCAATCGCTGATTTTACCTGTTGTGGTGAAACCCCACCTTTGGCACAACGTTTAGCTAGGCATGATTCTAACGATAATATTGGATAAACATCATTATCAATAACTGAGCTAAATTTTTGTAGTTCTTCAAGCGAAAGTTCTTCGAGTGCTTTTTGCTTTGCAATAGCCTCAACAACTGCTTCGCCAACAATGTGGTGAGCCTCACGAAACGGTATGCCTTTGGCAACTAAATAATCAGCCAGTTCAGTTGCATTAGAATAACCTTGTTTGGCAGCTTCTTGGCAATTTGTGTAGTTAATCTTAATATCCTCGAGTACTAGTGTGGCCATATCTAAGCATTCTTGCCAAGTATCAAGTGCGTCAAATAGGTGCTCTTTGTCTTCTTGTAAATCTTTATTATAAGCAAGCGGTAAACCTTTTAAGGTCATTAAGGCACCCGTTAATGCACCCACAACCCGCCCTACTTTGCCTCGGATTAGTTCTAATGCATCAGGATTCTTTTTTTGTGGCATAAGTGAAGATCCTGAAGTCACTCGATCTGATAGTTCAACAAAATTGGCTTCACCACTATTGAAAATAATAAGATCTTCAGCAAAACGCGATAGGTGTACCATACCTATTGAGGCATTATTTAATAGTTCAAGGATGTGATCACGATCAGACACCGAATCCAGACTATTATTCGTTGCTTGAGCAAACCCTAACCAATGAGCCAATTGCTCACGATCCATTGGATAGGCAGTTCCAGCTAAGGCACCAGAGCCTAACGGACTAACATCTAAACGTTGTAATGTATCTTCTAAGCGGCTGACATCACGACTTAGCATTTCAAAATAAGCCAGGCACCAATGCGCAAATGTAATTGGTTGTGCTCGTTGCAAGTGGGTGTAACCAGGCATAATAGCTTTTTGGTGCTGTTCAGCGGTTGTAACTAGTAATTGGCGTAAATGATTTATCGCATTAATTAAATGAGGAATTTGGTCTTTACACCATAATTTTAAGTCGGTTGTTGATTGGTCATTACGGCTTCGTCCTGTGTGTAATTTTTTACCTAAGTCGCCAATTTTTTCAATCAGTTTTTGTTCAACCCAACTGTGTATGTCTTCGGCATCACTTTGTAAAATTTGGTTAGGATCTTGTGTAACCAATAACAACAATTCATTTAAGGCTTTTTCTAATTTTTTTTGTTCATCATAAGATATAACGTTAACCGTCACCAATGCTTTTGACCAAGCAATTGAGCCAATGATATCTTGCTCTGCGAGGCGATAATCAAAGCGCAATGAATCATTAAAATGCTTAAATCGTTGATCTGCTTTTTGGCTAAAACGCCCACCCCATAATGCCATAATTACCTCAATATTATCTTAAATGAATGTTATCTTAATGATTAACTATACAATTTCAATTTTGTTTTATATATTTATTTTTATAATAAAATTAAATTTAATCAAGAATAAAAATAATATATACAGGACGTTGCCTGTATATATTTATTATTAACGCTATTTTATTTGCAAATTGGCGTTTAGTTTTTCGCTTTTTTAGCAGTTTGTTTTTGCTGTTTCTCATTTAAAGCACGTATGCGTGATGACAATGAAAATAGACGAATAAATCCACCTGCATGACTATGATCATAAACTTCATCTTCACCAAATGTAGCAAATTCTTCATTATATAAACTATTTGGTGATTTCTTTTGCACGGCAGTTGCATTACCTTTATAAAGTTTAACCACTACTTCCCCCGTCATGTCTTGTGCCAAAACTTCAGCCGCAGCTTGAATTGATCGACGATATGGTGCAAACCAGCGTCCATCATAAACAACATAAGCCATTTCAATACCTAGTTGTTCACGCCATTTAAAGCTGTCACGGTCTAATATTAATTGTTCTAAACCACGTAATGCTGTCATCATTATTGTGCCGCCAGGCGTTTCATAACAACCACGCGATTTGATACCGACTAAGCGATTTTCAATAATATCAACTCGACCAACACCATGTTTTGCACCAATTTTATTTAATGTTGCAACACAGTTATATGGTGATAATTTTTTCCCATTTACTGAAACCACTTCGCCTTTTTCAATACCAATGGTTACTAATTCTGGTTGGTTTGGAGCATCTTCTGGCGAAACAGTCCAAGCCCAGCAATCTGTATTAGCTTGGTTCCATGTGCTTTCTAACACACCACCTTCAGTGGAGATATGCCATGCGTTTTCGTCACGGCTGTAAATTTTTTCAATGGTTGCAGTTGTTGGAATTTTACGAACTTTTAAATAATCAATTAATGCTTCGCGTGAACGCAGATCCCATTCACGCCAAGGTGCAATCACTTTAAGTTGTGGAGCAAGCGCAGTATAGGTTGTTTCAAAGCGCACTTGGTCATTACCTTTACCAGTTGCTCCATGACAGAGTGTATCAGCTCCAACCTCTAATGCATATTCAACTTGCGCTTTTGCAATAATTGGACGAGCCATGGAGGTACCAAGATAATAAGTTCCTTCGTATAAGGCCCCTGTTTTTAAGACCGGATATACGTAATCTTTAACAAATTCTTCTCTTAAATCAACAACTTTACAAGCAATTGCACCCGATGCTTTAGCCTTTTTTTCTACATCTTTTAGTTCTTTTGGATCTTGACCTACATTAGCAACAAAGGCATAAACTTCACATCCACCATAATTTTCTTTCAACCAAGGAATAATCGCCGATGTATCCAAGCCACCCGAATAAGCCAATACAACCTTTTTTGTTCCACTTTTTTTCATGTTATACCCTTTCTAAATTAACTGACGAAAAAAATGAGTTAAAAACTTTTTTATTAATCATTAAATATAGATAACTAGCTTAATATAATAGTTGCTCAATATCTAAGCAATGATTCTTGTGCCTGTAGAGCCTGATTGCCCGTTAAATAATTCGATGAGTTGGTGGGATTTTTTCCAACTAGCAATATCAATTGGTCGCCCTAAGGCCTTGGCGGCTTCGAAAGCTGAATTCACTTTAACGACCATACCGTCTGTAATAACACCTTTAGCAATCAGTTGATCCGCTTGCGATTGCGTTAATGATTCAATGCGTTGTTTGTTTTCGTCAAGTACGCCAACTACATCAGACAATAATATTAAATCAGCATTTAAGGTCTTAGCTAGCGCTACCGCTGCGTGATCCGCATTAACATTCATCATTTGTCCCGCTTGAGTAATACCAATCGAGCTAATAATGGGAAGGTAACCCGAATTAATAAGTAGATTGATTAATGTAGGATCGCCAGCTTTAGCTTCACCAACATAGCCTAAATCTTCTGAAATTTGTTTAACTTCTACACTATTACCATCAGCTAAACAAAGTCCTACACTTGCTATTTGCTGTTTTTTTGCTTCTGACAATAAAGTAGTATTGGCACTGCCAGCAAGGCTACCAACAATAACGTCAATTTGATCTGCAGGAGTTACACGTAATCCATTGCGACGGACTACGGGTAAAGAAAGCCTATCCATTAACGAATCAACTACCGTACCACCACCATGAACAATAATTAATGATCGTTGAAAATTTTTTTTGTACTCACTAATAACGTCAAATAATTTACTTAAGGCATCTTTGTTATCAAGTAATACACCACCAAGCTTTATAATTAATGGTTTCATTTTAGTTTCCTATTAATTTAACCTACTTTTAATTCATTAAAAATTTTTGTACAGAGTTTAGAAATAATTTACTCATTTTTATAATAGTGATGTGGTTTCATCAAAATTATATCGAATGTTCATACACTGCACAGCTTGTGCTGCTGCGCCTTTTAATAAATTATCTTCAACAGAAATTAATATTAAATGACGATCTTTCAATACAAATCCAATATCACAATAAGGCAGACCAATGACAGATTTTAACGCTGGCCAATCTTTTTGATAAATTCTAATCAAAGGTTTATTTTGGTAATATTTATTTAAAGCTTTGAGGATATCTTGTGATGTTACACCTTCTTTTACTCGACAAGTAATTGTGGCGTGGATACCTTGTTTAAAACTGCCTAAATGAGGTGTAAAGATCACTTCTTGACCTAAATGTGTTGCAATTTCTGGTTGGTGTCGATGCGTAAAAAGTCCATAAGCATGTAAACTTACTTCACAAAATATATTATTATACGAAGGTTTTCGACCTGATCCACTCACCCCACTTACAGCATTAATAACAGGCCATTGTGAATTATCTAGTAGCCCCTCCTCAATTAATGGTTTTAGTGGTAATTGTGATGCTGTAGGGTAACATCCTGGTACAGCAATAAGTTGTGCCTTTTTAATTTGTTCACTATTCCACTCTGCTAAACCATAAACTGCTTTATCTAACCATTTTGGATACTGATGGGTAAAACCATAATAGTCGGTATAAAAACTAGCCGAATTAACTCTAAACGCACCCGACAAATCAAAAACTGTACAACCATGTTCTAAAAAATAAGGAGCTATATTATGGCTGACAGCATGTTCAGTAGCTAAAAAAACAATATCAAGATCATTTATATAGGAAGAATAATCAGCAGTGGGAATAAGTGGTAATTCAACAACACCTTTTAATTGAGGGTGTAAATCATAATCAGAAATAAGCTTACCACCGTCTTGGCTGTTTTCAGACACAGTTAAAGCAATAAGTTGTATATGCGAATGCTTG
Organism: Gilliamella sp. wkB18; assembly: GCF_001690875.1. Classification (NCBI taxonomy): domain Bacteria; kingdom Pseudomonadati; phylum Pseudomonadota; class Gammaproteobacteria; order Orbales; family Orbaceae; genus Gilliamella; species Gilliamella sp. wkB18. Next base: position 5,723 of record NZ_LZHM01000045.1, on the reverse strand, counting down.
TATAAATAATAAGCTAATTTTGCCCCAGCATAACCACTTGCACCAACAATAATTGCTTTTAACATACCCTACCCTTATCTATTTTTTATGCAATAATGTGCATATAGTAGGTTATTTATGAGGCTATTACAAGCATAAAATGAATTTTTATTCACTTTTTGTGAATTAAATTTCATTTATTTTTTTGCAAACATATCAATATTATAACTTATTATTGTAACTACCCCCCTAAAATAGTACAGCAAAAAAGTAGAAAATTCTCTATGATAAAAGTAAAAGGGGATTTAATGATGAAAAAAATGACTGAACATCAAATCGTCGCTATTTTAAAAGAAGCTGAAGCGGGTATTCCTGTCAAGGAACTCTGCCGTAAATATGGCATGGGTAATTCAACTTTTTATAAATGGCGGGAAAAATACGGTGGTATGGAAACGTCGGATAGCAAACGTTTAAAAGAACTTGAAGCTGAAAACCGCAAGCTTAAGCAGATGTTTGCCGAACTGAGCTTAAAATCCCAGCTTCAGGAAGAAATCATAAAAAAGCTTTAGTACCAACTGGGGCACGTAAAACGGGGGCACAGCAACGACAACAAAATCATTCTGTTACTATAGCTATGAGCTGCGCTATCGTTGGCTTAAGCCGTTGTGCTTACTATTATCAACCTAAGTTACCGGATGATTCGGTGATTATTTCGGTGTTGAATGCTATCACAGACCGGTATTTACGCTGGGGCTTTCCTAAATGTTTTAATCGTATCAGAAAGCTCGGCTATCAATAGAACCATAAGCGTGTTTATCGGGTGTATTGTGAATTAAAGCTTAATCTCAGAGTAAAACGAAAAAAACGCATTCCTCCACGATGCCCAGAAAAGCTATTGGTGCCTAATAAACAAGGTGAATGTTGGTCAATGGATTTTATAAGTGACAGTAGCCGTAATCAACATCGCTTTAGGACATTCAATGTCATCGATGACTTTAATCGTGAGGTGTTAGGTATTGATATTACAGTAAGCTTACCGGCAGGGAGCGTTACCTGTAACTTAGATAAACTGACCGAATATCATGGTTATCCATTAAAAATATGAGTCGATAATGGACCAGAATTCACCGGAAACACGTTTACTAATTGGGCAAAAACACATGGTATAACTATAGATTACATCAAACCCGGCAGCCCTTATCAAAAGGGCTATATTGAACGATTTAATCGTACCTATCGTACTGAAGTACTCGATTTATATCTTTTTAACAACTTAGCACAAGCAAGGAGAATAACCGAAGAATGGCTAACGATTTATAACACCGAAAGACCGCATGAGGCATTAAATAACATGACACCGATTGAATTTAAAACACAAAAACAAGTAGCATAATTTTCTATGTGAGTTGTGTACTAAGTTTGGGGTATTTACATTATATCAAGAAATAATATCATTCAATACCGGACGTTCAAGTTGGATTATGCCTTCGTATTGTCCAAATTCGGGATATTTTTCGTATAAGCCTGAAAAGTCAAGTTTTTGATTGCCTTCGTAATCTTCGTATTTCCCCTTAGAATCGATATATTTTCGGGCAGCATAGTTTCCGTCCTGATCAAATGCAAAGTGCATACGGTACTCTTGCTCTTCGCTGCTGTTTCCTGGGATAAATTGATAAAACCAAACTTCTTCTAAAAATAGGGTGCGGTCTTCTTTTACTTCATCGAAAAGATATTTTAAATATGTTCTTCCTTCATTATCGATAAAATAAACGCCAACATGTTTATTTCTAGGCACTATCGTAACGTAACAATAGGGGTAAAGTGATTTTTCGGAGTGTAGTACGCAAAACTCATATCCCAATAAATGCTCGTGGTTATATTTAGCTACTTCCTCAGAGGTGAGTTTGCCTTTTTCTACTTTATTTCTAAATTTGGTACTATTCCATGTGTCCCATCTGCTTACTGAACTTGTTTGGTCTTTTATTTTCTGCATAAAAAAACCTAAATACTTTACTATCATAGTTTATTTCCTTTATTTGATTTATTTATATATTTTACCTGATACATCTCTTATTGTTACGTTACGTTTTGCCGCGTACTCTAAAACTTCTTTGGAAATTTTTTCTGTTTGTCTAGGTACTTCTAAAATCATTTGCCCGTCTAATTTTTTTCCTCCTCTTGCAATGACTTCCGCTTCTATATTTATCCAATAGAATCTTGTATCAAGGAGAAATATTTGTCGTCCTCGTCTTCAAAAATTTCTTTTCCTTCCAGCATATAAGCACTCATAAGCGCATCTTTGGCTTTATCCATATTTTCTAATTCATAATACGTTTCTCCAAGTCCTAACCACACATAGCCGTTTCCTAATCCGTCAGGACATTTTAAGGCTTGTTCGTAGTTGTTACTGGCTTGTTGATAATTGCCTAGATTGAAATAACTATCTGCCATTGCCGTGTAAATATGTAAACTGACTTCCCAGTTTTCTTTTTGGAGGGGAACTAAATTTAAAGCAGATTCGTATTTTTCAATCGCTTTGTTATATTCTCCTGCTTCGGCATATTGGTCTCCTTGTTCTAATTTGGAAACGATTTGATCGTATAATTCATCTGATAATTCCATATTATTTATACCTTTTTGCTGTTTAATTTTTTATGTACTTTTCTGGATGTCGATAAAAATCTAAATATTTAGGGTCTTTACTTTCAAAATATCTATAACCTGCTATAGGCACTATACTATCCCATTCTTCTTTGGCTTTTACGTAGTCGCCGGTTTCAAAATAATACCTGCCAAGATAGAAACCTAAGTATTCATCATCTAAATGTAAGTTATTATTGACCATAATCATATTATTAAGCCACTTTTTTGCCCGCTCAAAATCCCTAATTTTAAAACAATCGTCAACAATATATCTTGCTGTATTAAAGGCTTCGTTCCAATTTTCTTTGGGTTCGGGGTATAAATTCCATGCTTGTTCATACAATTTAAAAGATTGTTCAATTTCATTGTTTAAAAATTTTTCATAAGCTTGTTCAGTTAATGAATCTATTTCATCCTGTAATTTTTTGTCTAATACTGCCATAATTTTTATCTCTTTTTTATTTTAGCGGAGGTTTATAGATTTCATTTAACTTTCCACCCTTGCTGCGGTTAATTTTATAATATTCGAGTTCGTAATTTTTACTGTCTAGCATCCATTCGCGTACTTCTTTGCTTTTGGCGCCAAATTTTCGTCCTACTCTGTTCCACCAACTTACGGCGTCTACTTTATGGGACATATCTGCCAAATCTATATCATATCATTTTCCTTCTTTTTTTGATTTAAATTGTTTTTTTCCGTTTTTTATTCTTGCTGTACCTTCTTTATTCATCCTTTCATAGGATAATAATTTAAACCTTTAATATTGTTAGTTTTTAATATGTTATAAAGTTTTTTTGAAATTATTGTATTTCTTTGAGTTAATCCTCCTGTACCAAAATACTCATGAGTATAAAAAAAATCAAATTCACCGGGTGAAGAATCAAAAGATGGATAATAAGAATCATCGCTTAATACATATTTATCAATATTCCAATTTTTAATGTATGTTTTTTCTTTGATTTGAGTTTTATTAATAATTAAGTGCGATTTACTGATTCCTTGTTGAACTATTTGTACAACATTTTCTAATTTGGTTTGGGTTTTATAGTTTATAACTGGCAAGGATTTAATATTTAAAGGTCTAAATATTTTTTCATAAACTTCTGGTTTTACAAAAAAAGCATCTTCAATGTAATTTGCCGAGGCAATGTCATTTCCTCCCCAATTAGGTTCATTTTCTAAAAAATAATAGCCGTTTTGATTCCCTCTTAATATTCCAAATTGTTTGTCAGTCTTAATTATTTCAAAGACACCTTTGTAATAAGGGTATAAATCAAATGGATATTCATATTTATCTATAACGGCTTCGACATCTGGTTTTGCATATCCTAACATTTTATTAGAATATATATTTAAATACGGGGCTAATGTTCTATCTTTTTCTGAAAAATAACTTTTCTTTTGGGTTATATTATCCCAATCCTTATTCAGCATATTTTTGATTCGTTCAAAATTTTGATTATGTTCATCTATTTCAAATGAATCCCAGCCTTCTGATACATTAATTCCTAACCTTTCTAAATTATCTTGTTCTTCTTTATTAAAATTCTATATTTTATTTTCATAATCCCAAACTTTTTAATATTTCTGGATAATCTTTATATAATTCTTTAATTAAATTCATACAGTTTTTTTATCTCTTCTATGTATTTAATATCCTGATGAATAAAATCTTTTTCTTCGGGAAATATTTTTATTAAAGCATTATAAAATTCAAGAGAAGCATCTATAGATGTTTTAATAAATTCGTAAAAATCAAAATTTGTTTTATCATTATTTATTATTATTGAAAGATGATTATCTTTCTTCTCCAAAATTACTTTAGTTGGTTGATCGGGGAAATAAAATTCAGTTTTTGTATTATTTATCAGTTCTTTAATTGCTGTCATTAAACAAAACCAGAGTTGATCTATAAGATCCCAATATTTAAATCCAAATATCATTTTATCTCGGTGTTGTATGCTTAATGCTCCTTCAAGGTGTTCGAAATCTAAATTTTGATTTCTTAAATCTTCTTGTTTTTTTATATTTATAAATTTTGTTTGGTCTATCTTATTTAAGTCTTTTACTATATATTCCGGTAAAAGAATAAACGATTCAATTTTTAAATTTTTATTATTATTTCCCATAATTGACTAATCCGACTTTTATTTCAGAAGCTAAAGAAGAAAAAACAATACTAGGTATTACTCCATTAATACCTAGACAGAGTAAATCAGAATATCCCTTTTCATTTTCAATGCCCCAAAGTTGCATGAGGGATTTTTTTGTGAAATTATTTGCCCAATCTGGAATAAAATATTGGTTAGTTTCTATTAGGGAAGGAATGTGAACGATAAGTTCATCGGTATCATCATTCACAGTAATTTGTAAATAATAGTTAGATATTTGCACTACTATTTCAATATAATCTGTAGTATTGGAATCAAATTTTTTACAGAAAAACTGCGTTATGGATAATCCTATTAAATTTTCCACTTTTATCATAATGATTTTCTTAATTCTTTTTAGCACATTTTAAAACTTCTTTGGAAATTTTTCCGCATTACGCTCGGGGTTTTTAATAACTACATGAATGCACAATAAAATATTATGGTAAATCTAAATATTCAGGTTTTAAAATGTTTTGATAATCAAATAAGTATTCGTAGTCTGTATAATTTTGGGGTTTTCTTAGCCAATTATGTGATAAGTTTACTTGGGTTTCTTTTTCTTCATAATCCATTCTAAACTCCGGTCTTTTTGTTTTTGTAATGGTCTCAACATTCATAATGCCATTATCCTTAAAAAAAATTTCATTAGTTATTCTTTTATCTGCATCTTCATCATATAAATTAATCTGACGTAAAAATATCTTTCCATCCACATCCTTATTATGTGAATCTTTACCTTTATCGTAGACCATAAAAAGATAAATAAACAATTCACCATTATGATAAGTTAGAAAATCAATACTTATCGTTTCAAAATAATTAAATACGCATGCTATAGGCTCACCACCTTTAAAAAAGGTGACATAGTAATTTTTATCATTATCAAAAGCATATTTGGCCCAATCTTCTGCATTCTTGAGATGTTTTTTGTCTTCTGCTGTTGGTTT